>JAYTTH010000256.1:0-1624 GCA_043745515.1 Pseudobdellovibrionaceae bacterium
TCGTTGCCAGTTGAAGAAAACATGATCGTTGAATACTACTCAAGATAAGGTAGGGGAAATGCAAGAGCACTATTATAAATTTTGGAGAGAGTTAATTAAACCGAAAAGTTTCGACACAGATCGCGAGTCATCTCGCGAAGACTATGCGAAGTTTACGATTAGACCTCTCGAGAAAGGTTATGGAGTTACTATTGGAAATTCTTTGCGAAGAATTTTACTTAGCTCCATGATGGGATCCTCAATTACAGCTGTAAAATTTGAAGGGGTTCTTCATGAATTCTCATCAATGCCAGATGTTTTGGAAGATGTTTCTGATATCATTTTGAATTTGAAAGAAGTTCGTTTCAAAATGTTTACAAGTGAAAACATAGTTTTACGAGTATCTAAAAAAGGCCCAGGAAAAGTGACGGCAATGGATATTCAGACAAATGAAAAAATTCAAATATTGAATCCAGATGCTCACATCGCGACGCTAGGTCCAAACTCTAATTTCAATATGGAAATTATTGTAGGTTATGGCCGTGGTTATGTTCCAGCTGATACAAAAACAGAATCTTTTCCTGTTGGATTTATTCCAGTAGATTCTTTATTTAGTCCAATTAAAAAAGTAAACTACAGTGTACAAAATGCGCGGGTTGGTCAGCGAACAGACTACGATAGTTTAATTATTGAAGTGTGGACGGATGGGTCGATTCGGCCAGAAGAAGCTCTTTCATTGTCGTCTAAAATTATGAAAGATCAACTTCAAGTGTTCATGATTTTTGATGATTCGTTAGAGCCAAAAGAAGAAAAACTAGACAGTTTTTCACCGCAATTAAACGATAATTTATTCCGCTCTGTGGATGACCTTGAACTTTCTGTTAGATCTGCAAATTGTTTGAAAAATGCAAACATTAGATTCATTGGTGAGCTTGTAGTGAAATCAGAAGCAGAAATGTTAAAAACAAAGAATTTCGGAAGAAAATCTTTGAATGAAATTAAAGAGATTTTAACTGAAATGGGTCTTGGTTTAGGAATGAAAATCGATGGTTGGCCACCTCCTGGATGGGATCCGACAAGTGGCAATTTTAAACGCGATCAACAATAGTAAGTAAGGGTTTGATATGAGTTCTCATAAAAGAAACACAAAACGGTTTTCTAGAAGAAATGGTCCACGCAAAATGTTGCTTAAGGGCCTGCTAGTAAATTTAATTGAAAGTCAAAAAATCGTAACGACCGAAGCGAAAGCAAAAGAGTTAAAGCGACATTTTGATAAGCTTGTTACGCTTGCTAAGAAACAAGACATGAACTCGCTTCGATTGATAATCGGAAGATTAAGTAATCGTGATGCCGCAAAGAAATTGTATTTTGAAATGGTGCCGACATTAAAATCGCGTACAAGTGGATACACGTCTGTGATCAAAATGCCAAATCGTAAGGGCGATAACTCACCAATGGCTTTTATCCAAGTTTTATAGATTTTACATAATATTAGTTTTTTTAAAAAGCTGCCACTAGGCAGCTTTTTTTTGTTTGACGAAGCAACGTAAAAAAAGTACACCCGTCTCTCACACATTTTGGGGGCATAGCTCAGCTGGGAGAGCATCTGATTTGCATTCAGAAGGTCGCAGGTTCGATCCCTGTT
>JAYTTH010000257.1:0-5898 GCA_043745515.1 Pseudobdellovibrionaceae bacterium
GAAAAACCCGATGTTTTCTGTGTTCAGGAAACTAAAGCCCAATTAGAGCAGGTCGACGACTCAATTAAAAAATTGGGCTATAAAAATGCACACTGGTCATCAGCAATTAAAAAGGGCTATTCAGGCACGGCGACGTTTGCGAATAAAGAATGGCTTTCACAAAAAACTACATTTGGAATTCAAGAATACGAAAATGAGGGACGGACGGTCATTACTGATTTTGGACCATTTGTGCTTTACAATATCTATTTTCCAAATGGCGCGTCCAAAGTAGAACGGCATGAATTCAAACAAGAATTCTTGAAAAATCTCAATAAACATTTGCTCGCGACCTACAAATCAGGAAAACAAATTGTTGTGGTTGGGGACTACAATGTGGCTCATAGAAATGAAGATGTTTACGACCCGGTTAAACTTGCCGATGACAGTGGCTTTTTGCCAGAAGAACGTCAGTGGTTTGACGATTTTTTGAATATAGGATTTGTAGACACCTTTCGCCTATTAAACAAAGAGGCAAAAGATAAATTCACTTGGTGGAATCAGCGTGAACTCGCTCGCATCTCCAATCGCGGGTGGCGCATTGATTACATTTGCGTTACCAAAGAGCTCGCCTTAAAAGTGAAATCTGCAAACATTCACGATGATGTCGAAGGCAGCGATCATTGCCCCGTAAGTATTGTAATCGATATTTAAAAGTGAGAGAGAGAGGTAATTGAAAATGCCGTTCCTAGCATTGGTAGCCGAGATGACACTTATTTATCTTTTTATTCAAGCCTATGGCTTTTTAAATCTATTTCTATTTTACATAGCATCGACCGGTTTGGGCATCTTGATTGTGACTCGAGTTGGTTCAAAAGCATTAAAAGAAATCCAATCAGGGCAAGTAACAAACGCTAATAGATCACTGATATCCCGGGGCCTGTTATTTGTGTCAGGTTTACTTCTGATTGTGCCATCCATGTGGACTAAGGTATTTGGAATAGTGTTGGTGTTTCCCCCAACCAGATGGATCGTGTCAGTTTTATTCACGGGTTTTTTACTAAAGCGAGTATTCAGTTCGGATAGCATGATTCATCAGTTTAGCAATCGTGGATTTAGTTTTCATTTTCAATCCCAAGGACGTCCACCATTTTTTGATCCAGAAGAGTCAGACCAAAGGCCCTCAGATCCGAATGTAATCGATGCCGAATTTAAAAAAATTGAAGTCGATCCCAAGCTACTAAAATAAATGAAATTCAAAACTCCATGGCTCAATCCTTGCGATACTAAGTCTTTATTGATCTAAGTCTATGCTTTAGGGGCTTTCATGCTAAAAAAGTGTCAAAAAAGTATACAGTTGTTTGCTGTCATTTGCTTGATATTAGAATCGCATGCCACCTGGGCTGAAAGCGATCGTTGCTTATCTCAATACATTTCGGCGGACTCCATTGAATTTGGAATACTATTGCAAAGGTCTAATGACGAAACGACTTTAGAATTGCTGAATAGCAAGAGTCGAATATTTGCAAAAATCGGAGATACCATTTCAATGCCAGACGAGCCTGATGTGCTAGCGCATATGTTAAATACGCTTATATACTATCGTAGCGTTTCTAAAATATGGAGTTCTGAAAAGTTAGATCAGGAAATGAGCCCAAAGGCCTACGTGGTATTTTTTAAAGCGCTTTTGACGTCTTATAGAAAAAATAATATCAAGTTTAATTATTTCAAAAAATATTTAGCTCGAGCAAGGCCTTGGATTGAAAGGAAAAATTTGCTTGATGCTTTATAGACTTTTAAAAACAAAGATCAGGATCAACGTTTTTAGAATTATAATAATTCCATTGTTTGTCTCGTTTTCAACTCTTGCAAGCAAGGGCATTGAGGACTCTAGTGCTAGTCAGGCCATCGATACAAAACGAATTTATAAAAAAGCATTTCACAAGCACGAAACTCTAAATAAATTTTTTGACCGTTTGGAAACAAGTGAGTTTGATTTAGGCTTTTTCAGTCGAGCAATCGGATATTATGATGGCGGGCATGGTGTTTACTTACATGAGGATTTGTTTAAATCAAAAACCTTTTTACCTCAGGTTCAGTTCATTCCTTTTTATATCGCCTATGTTGTTCAGACCGCTACCAGTGATATTTTAAAAATTCCAAGACCCCGCTGGGCGGATATCGATGGGATTTTGAGTAAAGATGATCTGAAATGGGCACAGAGGCACTTTAAAATAGACGCCAAATCAGGCGAAGTTGAAATAGGTGATGTGTACCTATCAAGTGGCCAACCTTTGTTAACTCAGCTTGAGTACATAGAAAACGGAGAGTCGCAAACCTGTCTGCTTAACAAGCTTTCTATCGCTCAAGTGGTTGGAATAGACAAATCCAATCAGACAATAAATATAAATTTAGCGTTAGCTTGGATGTCCAGCGCAAAACCACCACAGCTGAGCTCCGCCTACTGTCGCTTTCCTGCGACCTATAAAGTTAAAATAGATTTATTTAGAAATTTTAATTCAATGGCCATTCAAAAGGCACTTAACAAGAATTGGTTGAATCGAAAGCAAGTTCAAGACGTAATTGGATCCCGAGATTTTTATGACATTCCAAAAAACAGTGATTTTGTATTGTGCACGGGACCTGAATTTGTCACTAAGAAGAATCTTTTGGAAGAACTTAAAGTCCGGTTTCCCGCGAAAAACCTATTTATATTGGAAACAGATGGCAGCGTTGAAAATACATCCATGACAAAAAAAAATATTTGCCAAGCATCGCTTGTACAAGGGGATGTTTTAGAATGGTTTCGAAGATCGTACCCCACCGAACAAGGAAAAGTATCGCTAGTTGAATCAGTCGGCAGCGCGTTTGGTTTTTTGACTTGCAGGAAATCGGATCAGATTTATTCGTCTAGTCAACTTACAGGTTCCCACACCTTAGTTTCTGGAACACGAGGTTCAGGTACCTCGATTACCTGGAGTATGTTGGCTGAAAAACAGATTAATTTGCTTAAAGTAAGACACCGGGACAACAGAAGTGAATTTGAAATTCAAAATCAATTGAAGTCTTCAGTTGAAGGCGATTTTTCAAACTGTGTATTTGAGGTGACTCAAAATACCGATCTTGTATTTGATCGCCTTAATTTAAATAAAAAATTATCCCTGAGTGCCATTGGTCGGTCTACTACTAATTATGAAGCTTTTCAAATTAAAGGGAATTCTAAATATTCTGGTGCTGCGGATTCAATTCGGATACCTGTTCATTTGGTTGTCAGTCAAGAGTGGTCAAATGCAAACGCAAACGATCTTAAAACTCTAAAAGAAAATGCCGTTCAACTTTTCGGAACGGACCGATGAAAAAATATTGTTTTCTAATTTTTCTATTATTTTCTAAAGTTGCGTTTGGTGAATCCCAAGTTGCAGAAAGCGCGCAGTGGCTTGAGTATTTAGCTCCGTTTAATTGGGGTGTGGGTATTTCGGCAAATTGGAACGCGTTTGTAGGCTATGGATTTGGTGTAGAATACCTATTCTTTGGTTCTACAGAAAAAGTGGCAGCCATTTATTGTGCTCCCGTTGGCGTTGCGGCCTCAGATGTTAATTTGGGCGCGGCCATCAACATTGTAAAACCAATGGGCTATTCTAAGCCGGAAGATTACACTGGGTATGCCTTTTCAATCAGTTTGGGGCTTCCATTTAAAATTGGCGCCGTTCAATATTCCTGGGGCGGAAACTTTAACGAAGCGATTGATAATTTAGAAAAACAAAAAAAATACGGAGATTTTGATCCGTCGCAAATTCGTGAAGAGATCGTTAATTTTTTAACGACACAGACATCATCCGATATGGCGGCTCAACAAAAGGCGCAAATTAAAACAATTATGTGTCAAGTCGGAAGCCTTGCTGGAAAAAATGTACTACCGCAATCCTGCTATCAGGGCTCAACAGAGGTCCAATTTACAACTAAGGCGTTTCCGAAATCGATTAAGCCGGGCGATGATCAAGCTAAAAAATTGGACGAATGGGTCACAGCAGATTACACAGCGATGTTTAAAATGCTAAAAGCTATGAGTGAAAAAAATGTGTTTGCTGATCTTGCTCCCAACTTTAATAAATTTTATCGTGCAGTCATCAATTCGGTCGCTGACTGTGGATCGATAACCATTTCAGTTGGGCTTGGCGCGCAGCTATCACTTTTCCCAGCTTCGATCTCGTTGCAATTGTCGCACTACACTCTGGTGGCCAAATCATCTAGCATTTCAAAGCGATTTCAAAACGCTATCAGTTTAAATCCTATCAAAATGGCCGCCAACTATTTCGAGGATGCTAACGGTATCAGTAGTTTGGTTAAACAATTGGCCCAAGCCTGCCCTGAATCCAGGCGAATTTTAGGAACTGACATCAAACGCTTTACAGCCCTTATGTTCGACGAGCCCGACATTCCTAAATTAGATATTCCAATTGAACAGTATTTTAATAGGCCCTGATAGAAAGGCGGTCGAGTTCTTAGAGCCACTCTATCTATAAGCTACGGTCTTTTTTTTAACGACTGGTTCGAAATAGGTTCGAAACATATATTGACCAATATAAGACGACTTTACTGTCCAGTATTTTTTATTCACGGTGATTGCGGCAACCGCTAGTTTACGGTTAGCTTCATCTGTTGCATAGCCAACGAACCAATCCACGCGACCCTTCGGGTTATCGCCAGTTAGGTGGCCCGTTTTGCCGCCCATTTCAACTTCGCGAAACCGTCGATCACGAACCAACTGTCGAAAACTTTTTCTTGAGGTTCCGCCCAGCACTGTTTGTTCCATCATTTTTCGCATTTGCGCGGCAGAATCGGCCGTCATGACGTAACCTTTTTCTAAAGGCTCACCTTTATAGAAAACGTCGCCTTCCGGGTTTTTTAAACTATCAACAATGTAAGGAACTAACATTTTACCGTCATTGACTACAGCGGCGGCCAGCATGGCTCCTTGAACAGGGCTGATGCGAGTGATGTTGTTAAATCCAGAAGCTAACTGTGCCATTTCATAATTTTTTTCTGTTGGCACCTGTGCATACCCTTTTTCAACCTCAAAATCGGTAGGGATATTTTGGTTGAACATAAACCGATTAGCAAAATCTAATAAATCGGCTGGCTCCAAAGCTTCCAAGCTCAGGCGACCAAACGCGGTGTTAATAGATCGGGCGAAGGCATCTTTTAAGGTGATTTTACGAGTCCATCGATTCACTTTGTCTGTCATTACATTCTTCTTATATAGAGTGTAATTTGACCCGTTGAAGTGAATCGAATGGTAAGGCGATACACCGGCTTTTTCAATCGCAGCAGACGCTGTAATAATTTTGAAAATCGAGGCGGCCGGATAGGTGGCACGCAAAGCTAGGTGAGGCGCCGTTGGATTGTCTTTTTGGTAACTAACTAGAGCTAATATTCGACCAGTGGTTGCGTCTAGTAAAACAACAGCACCATAATCTGGTCGATATCGTTTAAACAAAGATTCCGCCTGGGCCTGAAGTCGTTCGTCAATAGTGTAGTTAATTTCAAACTTACCTTTTCGGTCAAACCAATTGAATTCAGCTGTGGCTGGAAACTTTCCAGACTTAATAAGTGGTGTTAAAGCCGCAGAAATTTCTGCTCGGTGTTCTAAATTACGTTTAATCTGCTTAGTGATAACTTCAATTTCTGATTCATCGTAGTTGAAAGCTGTCAAAGTCACAAACGCGGTAAAAAGCCCTACCAAAATGATAATTTGAATTTTAATTTTTCGATGTAGATGTCTAAATCCTAAAAGTGACAAATAGTAACTCCGTTCCTATGAGAACTTTTATTAAAACCTTTTTTTGTAATAACTTCAAGTCTGGTCCTTTTTTTCTGCGAGAAAAATAGACAGAAATCTATTGCTAAAATATCGACCAA
>JAYTTH010000258.1:0-5888 GCA_043745515.1 Pseudobdellovibrionaceae bacterium
AAAAAAACGATAAAAAGAAATTCTAAAAGAATTTTTTAGTCTCCCTTAAGGACCCACAATCCAACTAAAATAAACAATGTTCCTGATATATATTTAAGATGGACTGGGCTAATTACGGTACCCAACGCTTTACCAAATAATACGCCCAAGGTTCCGGCAAGAGATAGCCCAATCACTACCCCTAAGAGAACGCTGATCGTTGAATCCGACTCGGCCCCGGCGGCCAAGGCGGCAAATTGAGTTTTGTCCCCCATTTCGGCCAAAAAAATCGTAACAAGAGTGCTAAAAAAAATTTTCCAATCCATTTGAGTTCCTTTATTATTTTCAAAGGTCAATCTGGAGTGTACCAATCCAGGTGCCTCTAAAATTTTACCAATTCACTTTTGGGAAAAGCAATTTAAGTTTTTCAACAGTTTCAAAAAAACTTACCAATTGAGAAGGAATTGGCTCTTCAGGAATTGGTTTTAGGTGCACGTTTAAAGACGAGCCGTCTTTCTTATCGATAGTTTTTTTAAGCCCTCGACTGTAAGCGCATGTCATGCAGCTTCTTTGGCAGCAGGTGTCTGACTTGGAAAGCCTTAAAGTTTCAAAGGAAATTTTAATTTCATAAGTTAAACTAGAAATTAGCTCCTGGATTTGAGAATTTAGCCACGCCAACTTTGAAATATTGCTCGAAGCACTTTCACTTTGAATTAGACCCCTTTCTATTTTTAATAGGAAGATTTTAGATATCTGAATCGTATCAGCCTCTGAAATCGTCTCGATTTGTGAATTTTCTATTGCTTGAGTCAGCGCACCGCGAACTACTTTTTCATTTACTGAAATAGCTAGACCGGTTTGACTACGAATATTTGTCGACCAATTTTCAAGGGTCTGAAGAATTGTTTCCTTAGACGTAGGATCTCCTAAGATTAATTCGGCTGCCGATTCGCGGTATTTTTTTTTGGCCCTTTGAGCTAGAAGTATCCAATTGTTTTCGTAAAGCTGTTGGGTATGAAAATCCTGTAAATCGGCAACATGTGCCGATTTTCTAACATAGGACAAGGCCTCCAAACTAAGAGCTGGGTGAGTGTCTGAATCAATGCGCAATTCGATTTGTGCGATGAGAGATTTTAAGGTCAGGAGTTTATTTGAGTTTAAGCGGGTGCTATTAAGATCAAAGGTAGAATAGAATGTGCGGCACGATTGAGCGGCTTGAATTGTCCGACTTGCTAGAATTAAAAAGCAAAACACTATTGAGACTGCTAAAAAACGAAAAGTATTTTTGAATCGCCTTTTCAACTGTGCTTCCTTTAAATATGAACTTTCTAATTGGGAATTATGATTCCAGGCTCCTGTGCAATAGTGAATTATTAAGCAAAAAATGCTCCCTATATTTAGTTACTTAAGGCCGATTAAATTCATTCTCAGGCAAGGGGTGGGGGAACTTGGCGACATAATTATTTATTGTGACAAAATTTGTCGGTTGATTTGATTCTTGGAGATTCTTTATGATTTCGAGTGAAACAGAGAAAACCCAATAAGTTAGGTAAGTTTTCCTTGAGTTATTAAGGAAACGTTGATTGGTGAATTTTGATACTATCTTTAAGGTCTAGATTTTGTTTAGGTTTTTGGAAGTTTCTAAAAATTTGTCAGCCATGGTGCTTTCCTAAGAGTTCTCGGCCCTGAAATTATTCAAGGCACTGAACATTTGGAGGTGATTATTTTGAAATTTGCGTTTTTTTTCGAGAGAGTAAATGGCGGAGACGGTTGTAAAGTAGGCGAACACCAAGCGGTGGTTGCATTCGAGCTGGAGGCCTGGCCAGAGCCGAAAGCTTTGCAGGGGCTAATGAAGCAATTTAGGTCAACCATCAAGGCGGCTAAGCACATAGGTGTCAGCCAAGCCATTGCTTGGGATAAGCTATCCGGCAGAAAATGGGACCCTCAAAAGAAAGCCTTCAAAAAGTGATCTTGACAAACAGTACGGTTTGTTGTACGGTAATTTATAGGAGGCCTGTATGGACAGAACAAGTGCCGATCAGTTCAGATCAAATATGAAAGAATGGATGGAGGCAGCTCGAAATGAACCTGTTAAAATCACTCGTAAAAGTGGTGAAGCTTTCGTTCTTCTTAATGCTGATATTTTCGAAAAAATGCAGCTCGATCTTGCAAGGCTTGAAGGGCTCACGACTAGCTTGATGGATGTTGCTCAGGGCCGTGTAGCTCCCGCAACTAAAAAATCAACCTCAGACGTTTTTGCTCGTGCAAAACAGCGGGCACTTACCGCTAAAAAAACCAAGAAAGCCGTCGGTTGATGGAAGAGTTCCAGGTTCAAGAGTCTGATAAGTTCAAAGCAGAAATGGAAGAAGCTGTGTTTTGGCTCTACTCCCACAACCTTGAACAGTCCCAAGATTTTGCAGATAAAAAAGCGCTTGAGTTGCAACAAGAAGTGAATAGTTTAAAAACGCATCTCAAAAAAACTCCCCGCATCGGACAGGCTGATGAAATCTCTGGAATTCGTCGATTTCATATGACCATTAATCCTGACGACAACTAACCAATTGCAAGCAGTAAAGCTGTCCATTAGATCGAAACAGAGCCTCGCTGCGCGAGCAACCAGGTATTATCAGTGGCGTCCTTGGATCGATGTGGAAACCTGCCAATTTATAATAGACTGTCTAAAGTAACTTTATGCGCCCACTGGGTGTCATAAAGAGTCGTGACGATTTCACGGGTGACGTTTTATGATTTGTAGACTTATATGTGAGGCGATATCACAATTGAACAGAAAACCGCCCAAGGACTAGTGATCTTGCATAGAAAAGTAAAAGAATTGGCAGTATTTTTCCAATTTAAATTTGAAAAAGTCGGCTCATCAGCCAAATAGTCCAATTATTCTTTGAATCAGAACCTTGTCGATGCACCAGATGACCAGAGATCCTATAATAAATAAAAGGCAACGACGTAACTTAAAGGCGCTGCAAACTACTATGGCCGATGTTTTTAAAAATCAAAAGTTCAGTAAATCTCTTAAACTTAGTTTAATTGATGGGCTTTTGTATTCAATAATGGTGGGTGCTGGTGAGTCTTATTTGCCTGCCTATGCTTTGAGTTTAGGATACAGCGAAGTGGCGGCCGGTATCTTAACCAGTCTGCCTTTGATCACCGGCGCATTTTTGCAGTTGTTTACTCCCACTTTGGTTCAAAAATCTAAAAAACCAAAACGATGGATGGTTTTGTCGGCTGCTGTGCAAGCCATGGTATTTTTGCCACTTATATATTTTGAAACACATGCACGACCAAACTTTTGGATTTTGATTTTGATTTTTTCTTTGTATTGGACGAGTGGATTTTCGATTAATCCTTATTGGACCAATTGGATGAATCATCTTGTTCCGGACGATATTAAAAACGAATACTTTTCTTTGCGATCAAAGATAGCTCAAGTAGGGGTATTAATTGGCCTAGTCGGCGGAGGCCTATCATTACATTTCAAAATTGATGTGGGCCCGTTTTCGGGATTTTTTAGTGGACTGTTTCTAATTGCCTTTGTTTGTAGAATTCTATCGAGCGTAATTTTAAGTCAAAAGGAATATGCCAATGAATTTGACAATACCATGTCGCGGGAAAAAGTATCATTTCGCGAGTACTATCGTTTTTTGGTTTCCGGTAGTGAGGCCAGTAAATTTATTTTTAGTCTATTTCCCTTTTACACCTGTGTTTTTATTTCATCGCCTTTTGTCGGTCCTTTTTTGTTGTCTCAATTAAAAATGGATTATGCCCAGTACATGGGTGCTTTGATTTCACTATTTTTCGGCAAGATAGTAGGGGCTTATTATATCGAGCGGCAAGGAAATCAAATGTCGCCAAAGCAAATCTTTTTTTGGGGAGTGTTCCTGATATCACCAGGTCCCATGTTTTGGGGCCTTTCTAAAAATTATGGATTTATATTATTAGTCCAGTTTTTTAGTGGCTGTGCCTGGGCGTTTTATGAAGTAGGCACCCAGCTTATGCTTTTTAGAAATCAGAAATTCAAAAATAAAATATCGTTTGTTTCGTTGTATAATTTCGTAATGTCTCTGGCAGTCATTGTTGGAACTTTTATCGGCGCCAGTTTTATTAGAAATTTTTCGCCAACCTACGAGAATTTTATTACACTGTTTCTTTTGGGTGGATTTTTTCGAGTAGTTTTTAGCGCGGCCTTGCTAAACAAGGTTATCAAGGCGGAATCGCTTTAAAAACTCGTTTAAAGCGTCAGTTCAGGTATCCGAGAATTTTATTTCAACACGCAAGCGATTTCAAAAATAGCTTCGCGATCCCAATTGGCCCATTTTACAAAATCATTTTTATTTTTCATTACGGCAGTCGCATAGGATCGTGAGGGATTGCTGGGGTCAAAAACCTCAATTTCAAATTGGTTGTTGCCCATGGATTTGATTTTAGACGAAAGGTAATCCATTTTTGGCAGTACAAATTCACTTCGAGAATTAATAATCACCCGTTGAGTGAATACGATCGCTGTATTGTGTATTCCGGTGCAATCCATGGATTCAGCAAAGGTGTTTAAACTGATTGTTAAAAATGTTAAAATTAACGATTTCATTGCGTGGCTCCTCAATTGATTTCTTTGCTACGGGATAAGTCTATGAAGGACTCAGAAGTTTGGCAAATCCTAAATTGTTGAGTGATCAATGGGCGAGAGCGGCTTAACCCAGATAGAGAGGGTATCGTAGCAGAAATTGGGTATGCAGCTGTTTATCTTGATAGCGGTCGTCTATGGAACCAAGTTCAATAGGCGAATAGCCCGAGCTGAGGGCAACTACAGTTACCAGTTTGCCTAGGTCATCGGTTTGAATTTCGGCTCGCCAGGTGCGATAGGCTAGCAGCGTTCTATCTTCTAAAAAGTACAGGCGTTTTTTCTTGCTGTCGTTGGGATCGTATTCGAGTTGGTTCAAAATAAATCCCCGAAGTTGGGTAAGTCCAAGCGATTCCAAAAATCGAATTTGTTCATCGGCCTTTGTGGACCATACGACTTGGTATTTTTCTGCATTGAGTTCTTCTAACCAGCCGGTTTTAGTTTCTGGTATCGAATCTACATAAGGTAAGTACGGCTTAATATCTAAAACAGGGGTTTCGTTAAGCACGTCAGACGGGCCCACTGTCAGCGTTAAATTTTGGATTCCTTTAAGTTCAAGAATGCTCATTCCAATGGGATTTGGTCGATACGGGGAACGCGTTGCAAACACTCCGCGTTTTTTAGGACTTCCACGGGGAGGAGCCACTGTTGGGTTCCAGTGGTCATTTTTATGAAACTGAAATAGAACCCAAATATGGGAAAAGCCTTCTAGATCGCGCAAGGCATCTTGGAAACTGTGACCTTCCTTTAATACAATAGTTCCCGAGGTTTCAGGTAAATCCTTATTTGGCTGCCGGGGAGCTTCATTGGGATTGTTCAAAGAGTTTTTAAAGTAACCTATCGGCTGAAAATTAAACGAGTCCATTTAATCCTTAGCTTTAGTTTGAGTTTTATCTGATCCCGAAGCCTTAAGGTATAACTGATACTGCTTAGAAAATTCATAAATAAATAGGCTCGCACAGTTTGCTACATTCAACGAATTCTTGATTCCAGTGAGCGGAACTTTGCGCGTTTCATGACAGGCTTCAATAATTTGTGGATCCATACCAAAGCGCTCGTTTCCAAAAATAAAAGCAGTTTTTTGTGAAAAGGAAAAAGGTTCAGATAAAGAAATCGCATGACTGGTTGTTTCAGCCGCGATTACGCGATAGTTTTTATCTTTAAGTTCAGCAATGAGTTCTAAACATTTTGTGCGCGATTCCCACTGAACATAATCGTGACTTCCCAGGGTGGTCTTTAAAGTCTTGGGATTTGAAGGATCGGGCGAATACCC
>JAYTTH010000259.1:0-22346 GCA_043745515.1 Pseudobdellovibrionaceae bacterium
ACTTGTCCGATGCATCTTGAAATCAAACAAATAGGTCCTGGAACCTGCCCGATTTGTGGAATGGCTCTAGAGCCCCTTGAAATTAGTCTAGATGATGGACCAAATCATGAACTCATAGATATGTCGAAAAGATTCTACTTTTCGTTGATTTTCACAATCCCTCTAGTGCTTTTGGCGATGTCAGAAATGTTTCCGATCTTGAATTTGCATCAAATCTTAAGAAGTGGTTATTTAAATTGGATTCAATTTATTTTGGCTACGCCTGTCGTTGTGTGGTTGGGTCTGCCTATTTTTAAAAGAGGATATGAGTCAGTTAAAAATAAAAATTTAAATATGTTCACCCTCATTGGTCTAGGTACCGCGATAGCGTATTTATTTAGTTTATTTGCGACAGCTTTCCCAAATTATTTTCCAGATTCATTTAAAAATATTCATACAAGCGAAGTCGGTGTTTATTTTGAAGCTGCCGCTGCCATTATTTCTTTGGTATTACTCGGGCAGGTTTTAGAACTAAAGGCCCGTAGTCAAACTTCCGGTGCAATCAAGGCTTTACTTGGCTTAGCACCTAAAAAGGCGATTAAAGTTGTTAATGGTGAAGATCTTGAAATTGATTTATCTGAAGTCATTGTTGGCGATATTTTAAAAGTCAAACCAGGGCAGAAAATTCCAGTTGATGGATTCATTACAAGTGGAACAAGCTCTGTTGATGAATCTATGATTACTGGCGAGTCAATTCCTGTTGAAAAGCTGATGGCATCAAAAGTCACCGGAGGAACAGTCAACGGAACAGGAACCTTTTTAATGAAAGCTGAAAAAATTGGATCAGAAACACTTTTGTCGCAAATTGTAAAAATGGTTTCTGATGCTCAGCGAAGTCGGGCTCCGATTCAAAAGTTAGCCGATCTTGTTGCTGGATACTTCGTTCCTGCAGTTATTCTAATTTCAATTTTTACTTTTTTTATTTGGTACTTTGTTGGCCCAGAACCAAGGCTGACTTATGCTCTTGTGAACGCAATTGCAGTATTGATTATTGCTTGTCCCTGCGCACTGGGTTTAGCAACCCCAATGTCGATCATGGTAGGTACGGGTAAAGGTGCACAAAATGGAATTTTAATTAAGAATGCCGAAGCTCTTGAGATATTCTCTAAAGTAAATACGATCGTTGTTGATAAAACAGGAACTTTAACTGAAGGAAAGCCAACTCTTTCTGAAATTGTAACAGTTGAAGGACAAAACCAAAATGATATTTTAAAAATTGCAGCAGCACTTGAAAGATCAAGTGAACATCCTTTGGCACAGGCCATCGTTAATGCAGCTGCAGCTAAGGGTCTTAAAGACTTACCTGAAGTTAAAAATTTTAAATCTGAAACAGGTCTAGGTATTCGTGGCGAAATTCAGGGTGAAGAGTATTTAATTGGAAATTCAAAATTTTTAACCGAAAATTCGATATCTTCAGAGGCTCTGTCTTCAAAACTAGAAACCATGAGGTCTCAAGGGCAAACCGTTGTATTTATAGCTAGTCGCCAGCAATTACTGGGTCTTATTGCAGTGTCAGATAAAATAAAAGAGTCGTCAAAAGAAGCTATCAAAGAACTTCAATCTCAGGGGATCGAAGTCATTATGTTGACTGGTGATAATCTGATGACGGCTCAAGCAGTAGCAAGCCAGCTTGGAATTACAAAAATTATTTCCGATGTATTACCAAATCAAAAAAAAGAGGAGATCGAAAAACTTCAAAAAATAGGCCGAATTGTAGCTATGGCTGGCGATGGTGTGAACGATGCTCCTGCCTTGGCGCAAGCTCACGTTGGGATCGCGATGGGTCACGGGACTGATGTGGCGATTGAAAGTGCGGGAGTGACTTTAATCAAAGGTGATTTGAAGGGTTTAGTGAAAGCTAGAAATTTAAGTTATCAAACAATGAAAAATATTAAGCAAAATCTTTTTTTTGCATTTATATATAATTTTTTAGGCGTGCCCGTAGCTGCTGGATTACTGTATCCATTTTTGGGAGTTTTACTGAGCCCCATGTTCGCAAGTGCAGCCATGAGCTTAAGTTCAGTTTCGGTCATCGTAAATGCGTTAAGATTAAATAAAGTAAGGATTTAGTTATGAATAAAAAAGTTATTATTGTTACGGGACTATTAGTTGTTGGAACAGCATTTGCTTTAAGAAATGGTTTGAAATCAAAAAATGCGCAAAATCAAAAAGTAGCTGAGATTTCCCAAGAAGGTCAACCTCTTCAGGATCTTAAAAAACTTGAAAATCAGAGTTCCATTGAAAATGTATTTGAAGCGACACTAGAAGCTAAAATGACTGAGGTTGAATTTATAAAAGGTAAAAAAACTCAATTTTGGACATACAATGATTCAATTCCGGGCCCGCTGATTGAAGTCACTGAGGGAACTGAAATAAAAATTAAGCTTAAAAATAGCTTAGCTCATCAAGACACAACGATCCACTGGCATGGACTGCCTGTACCCCCTGATCAGGACGGTAATCCAATGAACCCTGTTAAACCTAATACTGAAAAAAATTATCAGTTTAAGCTCCCTTTAGATTCTGCAGGAACTTATTGGTATCATCCGCACCCACATGAAACGACTGCTGAGCAAGTTTATAAGGGTCTTGCTGGCGTTTTTATAGTTAAACCTAAGATTGATATTATTGATGCTAAAATACGTGACAAAATGATTGTTATTTCAGATCTACGGTTAAATGCAGATGGTCAGATTGACGAGAATAATGAAAATGATTTTATGAATGGACGAGAGGGAAGCGTCACCTTAATCAATGGTCAATTAAATCCTAGATTAGATATAAATCCTGGAGAAACAATTCGATTAAGATTTTTAAATGCAACCAATTCACGATATTTTAAATTATCTATACCAGATGCTGAAATGACTTTGATTGGTTCTGATGGCGGTTTGATAAGCCAGAAAAAAAATATCAGTGAATTATTGATTGCACCTGCTGAAAGGTACGAAGTTCTTGTCAAATTTTCTTTAAATAAAAATAGCAAAAGTGATCTGGTTTCATCTTTTTATGATCGAGGCTGGATGGGCGGAGATGCTCCGAATCAAGAAACTTTAAAGTTAATGAGTTTTTTAAGCTCAAATGTCGAACCCGCTTCAAGCATTGACGTTCCAGAAGTTTTGCGAAAAATTGAACCGCTCGTGCCTGGACCAGTAGTTCGGAAAATAATTTTATCAGAAAAAATGGATATGAGCGGTAGCACGATGACAATGGCGTTTCTAATTAATGGCAAATCTTTTGACATGAATAGAATTGATTTTACAAGTAAAGCAGGCGAAACAGAAACTTGGGAAATTGATAATCAAGCAGATATGGACCACCCATTTCACATTCATGGGATACAGTTTCAGATTTTAAGTAAAGAGTTGGATGGAAAACTGACTAAAGCAAATGATTTTCAATTTTGGAAAGACACCGTTAACGTCGCTAAGGGTGAAAAAGTTAAAATTTTAGTTAAGCAAAACGAAAAAGGTCTTCGAATGTTTCATTGCCATATTTTAGAACATGAGCAACTTGGAATGATGGGCATTGTTAAAGTTGAATAATTTTAATATTAACGACTAGATAGACTTTGCAATTTTTTCTAAAGAAATTAATGGATCTCCAAACTTGCAGAGAGCATCGCAATTAGCTTTAAGGTCTGAGAAAAGAATATATTTTATTGGGACTTTATTATTTTTTATTGAAGGTCTTAAAAATTGTGATCTTACATCATTTTCTCGATTGTTTGGGATGACAATGTATAATGATTGACTGTTTTTTGAAAGCGAAAAAGCAAGGTCTGTGAGTCTCAATATTCCTGAATAAATGCTCGTACTTTTTTCAACCTCAAAAGCTGCAATGAGCCTATTAGTTTCTTTTTCGAACCATAAAACATCTATTAGCTTTATCGTACTTTGAGTTTCTTTTTCATCAGTTACTATGGGACAATCTTGTAGGCACATAAATGAAAAACTTGAATTATTAAATGATTTTGATTTGTCATTTATTGCACATATTACGTTATATCCAAAAGCCCTACCAATAGTTAGAAGGTGGTGTTGCATTTCTGTATGTGTATTTTGCTCTAGAAGGTCTTCTTTTATTTTAGTTTGTCTTTTTTCTGCCAAAGACTCTATTTTTTCTCGATCAAAACTTGCAGCAAATTCAATATTATTTGCAAAAAGTCTTTGAGACCCAATTTCAAATAATAGGCCTGCTATATCGCCCAAATCATTTGACAGGCTATTTTTATGGTTACTGTTTAAAGCAAGTGCGACTTCACGAATTTTTAAGTATTCAGACCATGAGCCTAATTTTTTTTTGTCTTTAAATAAAAAATTAAATCCGTTCATAATTGCGGTGTTAAATGGCAGCACGATCGTAGGATGAATAAAGTAAAGTATATTTGCGACAGCAGGACCAAGCCCTTTAATTTTATGACTATCTAGATTTTCAATTTCTTTGAGGACTTGGTCTTGAGTTGTGGCATTTAATATATTTTCTAAAAATTGGCCAAAAAAAATCTTATTTTTATTATTTTCATAAATATCAGGAATTCTAAGTTTGGGCTTCCAATAAAATGCATGGGCTGCACCTTCAAAAACTTGTTTTTGTTCGGTTATGCAATTTAGAACAAATTCTAATGATGTGCCTTTAAAATTGTTACCAAATCTATCATTTTTTATATCTTCAACAACGGCTTGAACACCACGCTTTATCGAACGAAATGCTTTCAGCCTTTCTTCGTTATTGATAAACCAAGTGTTAAATACTGAATCCGTATCTGATTTATATCTTTTTAGAATAGTTTCAAAATTCGTAGGCTGTATCACCATGCCTATTTGATCACTGTAGATAAAATTAGCCAAAGAATCGGTTAAAAATTTACAGAAGTAAGTACAAAAGTCTAGAGTTCACGACACTGTTGAATGCAGCTTTCTCTTTCTAGGCTAACTCGAGGTGCTATACACTCCGATGTGCCGCTGTGCCGAACGACTGAGAGTGTGCCAATGTTTGGAACTATTGGTTGACCTGAAAATTTAGCAAGACATGAGTAGTAAGCATATTTTTCCAAGCCGCTTTTAATTTCAAGACTTGTTTTTAAATATTCGCTGGCTATGTAGCGATTAATTCCGATTCCATTTTTGCTGTTTGAGCTTTGTATAATTGTAAAATCAAAATTATCTGATTTTAATTTTGAACAATCATCTTTAGTTTTTGCATAATTTAACCCTAGTGGATCTGTGCCTGTTTTTTCAATGATAAACATATGCCCAACTCTTGCAACAATATCTCCCGCTTGAATTGAGGAGCTCTGAGTAATGGATATTTTATTTAAACAAGTCAGACCATTTTTTTGAGGTTCAACATATGAACTTGATCCCCAAGCCCAGGAGTCCGACGCTTTGAGTGGGCGACCAATTTTTAATTTTAAACCTGCCGCAGCCATTGCCGAAAAAACATATCCTGAGCAGTCAATGCCAAGCACATTTGTTCCATCTCCATTATCTTTAAAAAAGTTGATCGGAGAATTTATTGCTGTGGTTGCGTAAGGTTTTCCGCCATAATCATATATTAAAGGGTTTTGTTTTACGTTAAAGCAGCTAGAACCATACTCTTTAATGTCCCTGATGTAGTAATGGGTATCTTGAACTTGTTTTAAGCTAGCGATGATGCGTTTAGAACCAACGCCATCTGGATGCTTTCCAGTAATTTGAATGCCTTGAAGATTTGGAGAGTTTTCTGTCATCGGGCTTAATTGGAGACTTTCGCAGCTCTGATAGGCCGTTGCAAGTGCCCAGCGTGCGCCGAATGCTGCCAAGGGCACACCGGTTCGTAGAGATTCATTCTTATGAGTCTCAAAATTTTGGTTGATATCTGTACTTTGTCCTAAGTTCTCATTATTTTTTGAAGAACCTTCGGATTCACAATTCAGATTAAGGGCCTGAATTGATTTTTGTAATTTTTGAAAATTTTGTCTTACTTTTGATTGAATTGCATCCCTTGTCGTTGTCGATCTATCACCTACATCAATTGAAGAAATTAGAAAAAGGAGCTGCTTTACAGTTGTAGTTGATTCTAGGCTAGGAGCTTCTACAAAAATTAAATCAACAAGATTTTTAATATTACTTTTTATTTCATTTATTTCCTCAAACGAAGCATTAGGGTTTTTCTCTTTCAAAATATTTATTTGTTCATCTATAGCCAAGTTTAATTGTTTGATATTAATAAAGTCGTTTTCATTGATGAGATAGTTCTTTAAATTATCCCAAAAAGTTTGTTCAAACGTTACTGACTTACAGGAAACATCTTGTGCCGCCTGACTTGCGATACTTTCGAGAGCTTTAGAATTATATTTCGCACAAGCAGACAGTAGGGGAATACTTACCAAAATCAGAATTAATCTTTTCATATAGGTCTATTCGGCAACGAATAGACCTATATGAAATGGGCTGCAGCAGAACTAGACCAAATTTTTTAGTAACTACGAAGGTTCGTCGGATTAAAATCGAACTTCGTTTTCCAGATAATATCTAAGAAATTTGAAGTCATCAGCTAGTTCTTCCAAAGTTCTACTTAAGCTTTCAGATCAAATCCTAACTTCTACAATTTAAATCGCCGAATTGAACCGAAGTAAGTATTTATTCAACGACTATAACGCCTGATATCATATCCATTCCGCAAGCAAAGCCAATTTTACCTTTTTCTAAAGTACCCACATCAATGCTGACTTCTTTGTTTAAAGGTAGGTCTTTTTTAATTTTCTTTTCTGAAATTTTAATTTGTGTCGCACAAGTAGAGTCTGTTTTGCGAGTCACTTTTAAAACGACATGCGTTCCAGGCTTTACGTTTATTTTATTTGGCTCAAAGCCTTTTTCAGTGACTGACAATTGAATGGCTTGGGTAACAGGTTTATCATCAGCATTTGCTGCAAAAGTTGATACCAATAAAAGGGTAATAGCTAAAATATTTTTCATAAAAACTCCTCTAGAAAAGTTGTGGTGCTATAAATGCGTAGAAGAAACCGATGCTAAATACTAATACAGAAATAAAATAAATGTTACGACTAAATTTTCGACCACTGATACAAGCATCTCGAAGTTTTGGATCAACAGGGCAAGCGGCATTTCTATTAGACCATATTAATAGACCGTTCATTGTCAGCATCGTGCCAGCATAAATAAAGACCGCCATTTTATGTTCTGAAATCCAGATGAGGCCCGGGATATTCGTCGCAAGTCCCGCCATAACCGCGCCCATGCCAAGGCTCACTAGGAGAGCAGGCAAAGCACAGCAGATCAAAGTGCCTGTTGAGCTAAAAAGAGTGAGGTAATTGATAAGGCTCATTTTTAATTTTGTCATTTAGCGGGTTCTTTATTTAATCCGAAGTCTGTTTCGTACCCAGCATCTTTCAAGATTTCAGCTATTTTTTCGTTTGAAATTTTTTGACCATCGTTAAATTTAATTTTTACATATTTATTTTGCAAACTGACATCAATGCTTTCGACTTCTTTTTGAGATTTAAACTGCTTTTCGATTCCTTGAGCACAAAAAGCGCAAACCATTCCCTTAACGCCGACTTTTATTTCCTCGCCCGCAAAGCTGGTTAAGCTAGTTAATAACGAAGTCAGTAAAATAATTTTTTTCATAGATCTAATCCTTTATTAAATATGTATCATAAAGTTAAAAGCCATTGATCCATCAAAACCAGCACCGATTTCCCACAAAATATTTTTCATAAAAAATCTTAGAAATTGAGTGCCTTGGATCTGTTCGCCATTATGCTTTTCAGCTTGAAGAATAAACCAGACATTGAGGTCACTGTAGTCAGCTAAAAACGGTGCAAATCCAGCACGCACTTTTGAGTGATTGTAACCTGTTAAAGGGATCAAATTATTCTGATCGTTGTCTCGATTTAAATATAGGTGTTCAAAGTAAGTGTAGTATTTTCTATTCTCCCAATCAGCAATGAATTCACCAAGCCGCACGCCATAATTATTTGAATTAAATTTCTCATAACCAGCGCCGCCACTTAAATAAATATTTCCTTGGGAATCATCATTGTTCCATCTTTTGAGTAAAAAATTAGCTCTTGGTATGTAAAACTCAGACTGTGAGTCTCTTAAATAGCTTGTTGCCACAGCAAATTTTGGTGTGAGTGAATACGTCAGTAGAACCTCGTTCATTTTGGAGTTATTATAGGACATAATTCCAACGGCATCTTTATATGAAACAGGATGGGCCAAAGCTTTTAGGCTCATCAGAGTCATAGCCGTCACAAAAAAGTATCGCATAAAGTCTCCCTCGGGTGGTCATACGGTCCAGCAAGGTTTTTTGTGACAGTTTTATAAATTATGACAGAACAAACAAGACCCCTAGCTAACATATTGAAGTCACTTGATATTTAAATATAATAAAGTCAGTGTCACAAAAAAGTGTTTTCAGCCGTACTCATATCTAAAGGAGCCGAATGGTTTTTGATAGCTTAACTGACGAAGAAATAATGCAGTTGTACCAAAATGGGTCTGAGGATGCGTTTAGGGTTTTGTATTCTCGTCACGCATCAAAAATTTATGGTTTCTTGAAAATTCGAGTTCGGCAGACAGAAAAAGTGGCTGACATCTATCAAGAGGTTTTTATCAAGTTACACAGATCAAAGCATTTATTTAATAATTCGTTGCCTGTTCTGCCCTGGATTTTCACGATTACAAGGTCAGTAATGATTGATGAGCTAAGGAAAGATAAAAAATCTAAACTTATTGATGATTTTGATATTGATAAAATTCCGGCAAAAGTGAGTGAGCCATTTTTTAGTGGTGAAGCTGTGGCTCTCATTCAAACTCTTCCTGATCCACAAAAAGTGGCACTTCAAATGAGATATGTGGATGATAAAACTTTTGAAGAGATCGCTGAAAGTTTAAAAACATCGCCGACGAATATTAGACAAATTGTAAGCCGCGGAATAAAAAGATTAAAACAGCTTATGGCCGAAAGGGATCAATCATGAAGAATATTAACGAAAATGAATGGCTTCGCGATTATGAAGATTTTATTAAGTCAGACGGTCTAGAGGTTCCCCAGGATTTAAAAAATAAATTATTTTCGAAGATTCAAAAGTTGATTAATCCAAATGCCATTTTAGTTTTTTTTAAAATTTTAGGAATTCATCTTGGCGTTGGCTTTTTGTCTTTATCCGTTTGTCATCAGTTCGGCATTAATCCATTTAATACTGAAAAATCACTGGCTGATCTGATGATGAGCGTGGGCGGACATCATTTTTGTATGTTCGGCTGTGGGGTTTTATTTGTAAGTCTTAGTTTATTAGCCGCAGGATATTTTTTAACAATCGAAGAAGTGAATTCTTTAAAAAGAACTGAGTTTTTACAAACTTTAGTTCTTGGTATTATATCACTGGGTTTGTTTGCAGCTTTCGGGGCCGAGTTAGCATTTGGTATCGCAGCTATTTGGCTACTAGGCGGTTTAATCGGTGGATTTGTTGCAACTCAGGCCGTGTGGAGATTGAAGCAGGCTTAGATATTTTTATCTAGGCCCCATTTTCCAATAAAATAACTAAGTCTATTTTGTGGAATTCCTAATTTACGAGAGGCTTCGGCTTTTGAACTAGTATTTTTCATAATATCAATAACTAGATTCTTTTTAATATGTTCAACGTGTTCATCAATTTGCTCTAAAGTGACTGGGCCGCTAGTTGATTTTTCAAATAAATTGGCACTTAGATCCTCTGGGTTAAGTATATTCTTGTCGCTTTTGATGAGGTGGCTTTCTACAATAGAGCGAAGTTCACGAACGTTCCCTTGCCAATGGTACTGTCTAAAAACTTCAAGGCACCGTTTTTGAAAATGTTTTACAAAACTATTTTCTTTGCAGACTTCTTCTGTGAAGAATGCAACGAGTGGCTCGATATCTTCTGGTCTATCACGAAGCGGGGTTGTTGTAATCGTAATGTTATTCAATCTGTAGTATAAATCTTCACGAAATTTCCCTTCAGCAACCATTTTTTTAAGATCTTTGTGTGAAGCTGCAATAATTCGAACATCAACTGCGGTGGGCTTGATTGAACCAATAGGGCTAATTTCTTTTTCTTGAAGTACGCGCAGTAACTTAACTTGAAGTTCAAGACTTAGGTCTGCAATTTCATCTAAAAATATAGTTCCGCCGTGTGCAAGACGAAATTTCCCAGCCTGATCTGCTATTGCACCAGTGAATGAACCTTTTTTGTGACCAAACAATGATGAATCAAGCAGGGTTGGAGACTCCGCACCAACATTAAAAGCAATGTAAGGTCCTTTGCTGCGTAGGCTTGATTTATGTATTGCAGAAGCGACTAGTTCTTTTCCAGATCCACTTTCGCCTTGAATTAAAATTGTCGCCTGTGTCGGCGCTATTTTTTTAATCTGCTTAACAAGCTCAAAAAGTTTATCTGATGATCCCATCATTCCCAGTTCTTTTATTGATGCTTCTTTTTCACTAGTGGTACTATTTGATAATTCTATTGTTCTAAATAATTGTTCATATTTTTCACAATAACTGGCTATCGTTAAAAGAAGCACGTCGTTTTCAGAATTTTTGTCGAGAAAATCAATTGCACCAGCTTTAAAATTTTCGCGCATAACTTCGCGAGTGTCATCTAACGAAAAAGCTAAAATTTGCTGATGAGGCTTTATTTTTTTGATTTCTGCTATTGTTTCCACGCCAGACATTTTTGGCATATGGTAATCCATGAGTATCAATGCATAATCAATTTTAGCGTTTTTTACTGACTTGATAGCATCGTCACCACAAGTCACAGTTGTGACTTGGTATCCAGCTAATGTAAGCAGCTGCTTATTAATATTTAAATTTTCAAGATCATCATCAACGATTAAGATTTTATAACTCATAAATTAATCTCGCTTCTTGGAAAGGTAATTTGAAAAGTAGTTCCATTATTTAGTTTAGAGCTGACTTTAATTTGACACTGATATTGTTCGCAAATTTGTTTAACAACAAATAGGCCAAGACCTGTACCTTTGTTAGCTTTAGTTGAAAAGTTTGGTTCAAATATTTTCAACTGAGTTTCTTCAGAAATTCCTTCACCATGATCCTCTACAGTTAGAATAACTTTCTCGCGGGTAGTTGCAGAACTAATTTTTATATGTGAATTCTGCTTCGAAGCATGGATACTATTCCCAACTATATTCTCTAATAGGCGTCCAAACATTGGGGCTGGAATCTTTGAAAAGCAATCGTCTAAGACTTCTGATTGAAAGCTAATATTTTTATGAATTGCTTCGGGATCAAGTGCAATTTCCTGTGTCAAAAGTCGAAGTTCTTTTGAAATATCTAATGCTGGAATATCAATGAGTTGATTTTCACCAGAATTTTTTTTGTATAGAACTTTAAGTTGTTCTGCATAACCTGACAAGCGTTTCAAATTTGACGTGCAGTTTTGAAAAAGCTCTTTATCAAAACTGGGTGAACTAGACATTTTAATTTCCAAAAGTCCAAGTAAGCGTTTTAGGCGTGAAACAGGATTTAAAATATCATGCCCAACGCCGCGAAGTGTATTAAGGGCTCCTTGTTCGCGTGCAGTATTTTCTAAAATATCAATTTCTCGTCGCAAACCCGCTAATGCGCGCTCTATTGGTTCAATCTCTGAAAATGGAGCATGATCAAATGAGTTTGAGTTCTTCGGATCAGCAGATAATTTTTGCGCCCAGCTTTCGATTGCCGAGCTAACTGACTTAATTGATTTAAGTAAGTTATAGTAAAAACCGAGAGCTTGAAATGACATTCCTAAAACAATTGCTAAGGTGACTGAAAATATAAGAGGCCAGTTGGCTTTTGGACTTTTTTCAATATGAATATAGCCCCATAGGTTTGTTTTCTCATTATCAAAATAAATAGGCTGATCTAAATATACTTTTTCTTCAAAAATTTTTCGGCAGACGCCGTTATTTTTATTACAGATTTCAATTTTATTTTCTCTCAGGTCACTGACCCAAGGTTTTTTACTATTGTCTAAAAATAAAAGTTTTTCATCTTTGCCAATGCTAAATTCTTTGTTTAATTGCAATTCGATGGATCGAATATCTCCTGATAAAATATCAGTTCGATATGAACTCAGTGTTGCTAAAGCCAAAGTTTGAATCTCTCGTTCTGCGTCTTTGTACACGAGTACAAAAAATAGTGACCCACTTAAAGTCAGAGTTAGCAGAATGGCTGCTATGCTCCAATTTAATGCAAGTTTTCTAATATGCGAAACAAGAGAAATTTTAGTCATCGCATTCGGACCTTTGAAAACAAAACAGTTTCATCTGAATTAGGTATTTCAGAAAGATCTACACCAGACTTTGCAATCGCAAGGCTTGAAAAGTGAAACAATGGCAACACATAACCAGATTCTTGAGCGTGAACAATGATTTCACGCATCTTAGCAGCTCTGTCTTTTGAAGTTGCTAAGCCGCGAGCTTCTTTGATTTGAACTGCAAAATCATTTGGTTTCTGATCTGATTGTATAAATGCGGGTTCTCGTTCAAAGAAAAATGACATGGCTCCCTCAAAATTTGGATCGGCGACGGCGATTCCAGTTGCTAAAATATCGTAATCACCTTTTGTCATGCGATCATTCACTTCTGGAAGCGGGACTAAATCACATATTGCCGAAATTCCATTAGATTCCTTAAGGGCTTTAACCAGAGAAGCTTTTAATGGAATAGCATATGGGTTGTCTGGAATTATAATTTTAATTGTATGCATATTTTTTTGAACGTCTATCTTCAAAGATTTTGGCTCGATGGCAGACCAAAGTTCATATCCTCTTGGAAAAAACTGAGTTGCTAAAGTATATCCCGATAAACCAGTTAAAACATTTTCTCTGTCTAATGACGAAGCTAACTTCTGGAGCACCTTTGCTCCGTTGGATTTTAAAAATGTTTTTGATGGATAAAGGCTAAAAACTTTATCAAGACTTCGCTGCCAAGTTTTAGCACCACTTGCTGTAAGTTTTTTTAATGTTGATGCCTGCATTAATGAACTGCCAGAAACTAAATTCACCCATGTGTCTTTTTGAAAATTTTCGATCAAATCTATATTTTTTTCTGGGCGACGTATTTCAACCGACAGCGGCATATCTTTAGCAAATAGGTACCAGTTTTTATTCACCGAAAGATTAATCTCGTTGTCAGACGATTTAGAGAGTAAAAATGATCCCGAGCTTTTCTGTAGGTCTAGTTTTCCATCGTCTTTTAGCGCCATAAGCCCATACATAGGCTCGGTAAGCTTGAGCAAAATTCCGCTTTTAGTGATTTCCTCTTTTGTCGTAAAAGTTAAAATAGAGTCAGACTCAGCTTCGATATTTGTAACAGAATCAAACAGTGCTTTTAGATCATCCGCATATAGTTTTTTTGACCGCTCTAATGATTTTTTATACTGTTCAGCACTTACCAAGTCTCCATTTGACCATTTTAAATTTTTTCTTAACTGAAATTGAATTTTATTTGGTGGCACTAGAGTCCATTTTTCAGCAAGAGCAGCAACCACTTGTCTTTCTTCATTGAAAGTGACAAGCGGTGTTGCTAAAGCTATTGATAGCTCTAAATCCGACATAGTTAATATACGAGCCGGATCAATTTGTTTAGAAAAATTCATATAAGTGCGGACTGTTTTCATTTGCTCTAAATTCCTATTTGATTCGCGGGCATATACACTATTACATTCCAGAAGAAATACTGCTAGGAGCGCCAAGACATTTAATTTTCGCCAAATTTGTATCCAATACATAAACTTTCCCTTCTTTGTCTAAAGCAATAATTTTAACTAATGATGCCTGATCAGGATTTTTAATTAAAAAATCAATTACTTTTTTGTGTGCGACTGCGCGTATTTCAACAGGCATATCTTCAACTAGCACAAGTTCATCTTGTTGAAATTCCGCTGCGAACAGCGGCGTTGCAGCTAAGCTGGCTATTGTGAACAACACCTTTTTTATAGTATCTCGTTTCATAGATCCCCCTTTTTAACCCACGCAATGTGGATAGTTATTTTTGCATTTTAGTATAGTTCTTCCCCAGTATATTTCGCGCATTTTGTTTGATTTAACTCGCGCAACGAAACGATTTGCAATTTTGAATAATTTTATTTCAAAATCCTCATAACTTAAATTATTGAAACTTAATTGATGTAAATTCCAAAAAGCTAATATTATGCTTTCTTCGCAAATTTCGAAAGTAATCTCGTTTGGAATAATTTCTGAATAAGCATATGCTAAAGAGTGTGCGCCAGGCTCGACGGCATTAAGGCGTTGGTGGCTATGCAGTAAAATTGTGTCGTGTATATATTCAAAGCGTAGGGCAGAATGAGCTGCTCGCATGCACTCTGACGCCGCAGACAGAATTGCCTGATCAAGCCTTTCTCTTGAAGCATGACCAGCAACAAAATTATTATTTTTATTAAATAAAAGTGCTGAAATACAGCAGCCATTTTTATTTTGTGATAAATAAATTTTCAAATTAAAGAACTCAATATTTTCCGAACGGCTTGTTTTCCAATTTAGAAGTTCATCGGGCCATAATGTTTCTGGGACTTCATAGAATATGCCAAAGTCCTCCCAGCTCGTTAAGGCAACGTCTCTTTCAATGAGTTCAAAGATTGCATTTTCAATGGCTTGTTCTGGTGAAAAATGACAAGCCCAACCACTACTAGTTTCTGTTACTTTATTTT
The DNA here is from genome assembly GCA_043745515.1 of Pseudobdellovibrionaceae bacterium. GTDB lineage: Bacteria > Bdellovibrionota > Bdellovibrionia > Bdellovibrionales > Bdellovibrionaceae > UBA2316. Next base: position 14,743 of record JAYTTH010000259.1, read on the forward strand.
TTACAGTAAAATATTTTAAAGCATAACGTTCGATAGCTTCCGAAATGGCTTTTTGCTCGCATAATACAGGCTCAGCATCAGCGAAGCCTTCGGCATTAATAGAATCAAGTGAAACTGTAACTGATCCTGAAATCTGATTTGGAAGATTGTAACCATTAGGTCTTATGATATTTTCAAATTTTGAAAGCGTCGGCGTTGGGATAGCTTCGACAGCCAGATTCTTATTTTTAATAAGAATCTGATCTAAATTAAATAGAGTATTTTTCAACATTGAATTTCCCCCACTGAATTACAAAGCAATGCGTAAGCCAAAGCTAAATTGAGGCTTTTATGCATCAGTTGGGCTTAAAATAGCTTTAAATTGGCCCTGCTTCTACTAAAGCGCTCATTTTGTGTGCGACCTAGTAAAAATTACTTCAATAAAATTGAAATCACTCTCAGCATCTTTTTACAAAAGAGTGCTCATCTATTCGTTTTTGCTTACAGAATTTTATTTTTTCAGCATTTCAATTTTTTTGAAATGTTTTTGTAAAATAGATCATTCAAAAAAATTGAAATTATAAAAATATTTTGAAGCGAATCAAGTTATTGAAAGTACTCGGTTTACGCTTTTTTATTTCAAATTATTTGAAACTTTTTAGTGCTTTTAAATTTATCATTTTCTTAATAATTCAAAATACATTCAAAGACTTAGATTAGTTTCAGGTCGCTTTTGGCACGCCTTGCAATTCTAAAAGGTGAGAGGACCACGAGAAGTTCTCAATCACAAAGGAGCCAAAGATGTATATTAGTAAATGCCCAAGATGCGATGAAAAATCTTACGAGAAACTTAAAACACATTCGTACTGTGTTTGTTGCAACTACAGTCCAGATCTAGATGATTGTATTTCATTGAAGGCAGACGATCTGTCGATTCCACAATGGGCGACGGATGCAATTAAAAGTGAAAAATCTAATAAAAAAATAAGTATTGAGATTAAAGACAATTATCAAGCTGATAAAAATAAAGCGAATATTAAAAAAAATGCAGCATAAGCTGAAGGAAATTAAATGAAAAACTTAGTATTTAAAAAAGATAAAATTCAAAAATCAGTTCCGAACCTGACTTTGGTTGAAGTTATGGATTCTGAAGAGCCTAAAAAAGATTTGCGATGGTTTAAAGACATAATCAAATCGTTTTCAATCTCAAATGATATGAGCTTAGAAACATTTGAAAGAATTGAATCTAGAAAGATAATTCATTCAATGCAAAACGACCTTTATTAAGGAGAATCTTTGAATCTAACTCATCTGTTTGCAAAAGAAAAAATAGAAAGATTCTCTGAAAATAATTTTGAAGAACTTCACGAATCACTTTCAAGGCTATCATCAAAAAAGCAGCAAGCGGTGCAGATGCGATTTTTTGATGACCTAACGATTGATCAAATCTCTCAAGCTATGGGGATAACTTGGGGCGACACGGACAAATTGATTAAATACGCACTGAGCGATCTTCGAGAAATGCTCGAAGCAAAGTTAAATCAAACGCTAGCGATTCAGGCGGCTTAAAGTCTTGAATCACAAACTAAGGGGAAATTAGTATTATGGAAACACAATTAAAAAATGTTACACAAAAAAATGATCAGTATTTCAGATTTCAAGTCTTACAGGGAGACGTTGATTCTAATGGTAAAGTTAAAAAAACGAAAAGTGTCGGAATGGCTTATCTTAAAGATGGTCAGAACACCTTTACATTAAGACTATGGACTTTTGTAAATGAGAAATTTTACCTGATTCCAAATAGAAATGATGCTTCAAGGTATTTAGTTATGACCAGAGAGCCAAATAAAAGTCTAACGGCTAAAAATAAATATTTTTGGAATATTGTCGGTAATGGTATTGCTGATTCTGCAAATGGGACAATTAAGCTTGATTTTGATCTGTTGAGTAAAACCATTTATGTAAACATTCACCCTGAGTCATCGGCATTTTCTGTGAATTTGCCTGAGCCTGATTTCGGAGAGCCAGTCGCGGCTTAGTGTTTTTCGATATTATCTAACAAATTGCGCGTTCATTTGAGTTTCTCCACATTTTTTTGGAGTACAAATGAAAAGTAAACATACGTTTTTAGTTTTAGGATTGTTTTTAATGATTGGTCTTTTGATGCCAGAGCTTGCTCATGCAGGTCTTGAGTCAAGCCTTGTTGGGCTTAAGACAAAATTAACTGGAGTCATTTTGCCAGTTTTATCTGTCATCGGTATTGCGATTGCCGCTGTCTCGTTTTTCACAGGGAACCCACAAGCGAAGCAGCATATTTTGTATGCGGTGCTCGGCTGTATCTTTGGGTTCGGAGCCCAGGCTATTGTGGATTTTGTCGCTCAAACTGTGCGGTAAAGTATGCAAGAGCATGAACTGCTTGTTTCAAGCGTGCCTCGTGCGCTTGAAATGAAGAGTAAAATCTTCGGCTTTGAAATTCCTGACCTTTTGATCATTTTTTTGAATATGACTTTGATGAATCTTGCTTTTGGTACGACGAGTTTTAGGTATCCGCTTGTTTGGGGTACAACTTTGTCTCTAGCGTTGTTTTTATTTTTCGCCAAGCGTGGAAAGCCTGACAACTACCTTCAGCACCTTGGCGAATATATTTCGCAAGATGCACATAAGGTCGCAGCTGGCCGAGATCTCAAGTATCGAAAATTTTTAAAAGGACAAATATGAATAATCACAAACAAAAGGAAGCTTCTCTTTCTGAGGAGCTTCCTTTCTGGGATTTTTTTTCTGAACCTAAGCCTCATGCAGTACTCATTGATGGATCTGTGGCGGCAGGGCTTGAAATGACTTTAGCTGATATAGAGTGTTTTGATGAGCGTGAAACAAATCAATTCACCGCTGGTCTTAGATCAGCATTGAATTCGATTTCTGAAAATACAACGATGCAGTTTGTTTTATCGGTCAGATCAGATTATTCAGATGTGATTGAAAAACACGTTTCTGGAAAAAATAAAGGAGCGCATAGTCTTGTAAAGAAAATTGCCGACTTTCGTGAAAAACGATTACTGGTTTCGCAAGATTCGGGTGAACTATATCGTCCAAATCTTCGTGTGTATGTTCGAGTTAAACCTGTTCCGTCAAAAAAAGTGAGTATTTTTAAAAAGAAGGAAAACTTTTCGCAAGTTTCAAAAGACGCGTATGCCGAAACGCTTGAAAATCTGAATCAAAATCTTGAAAATATTATTTCATCATTTGTTGCGCTAGGTATTCAAAGTCGAGCTCTCACAAAAGATGAGATGCTTAGTCACATTTATCAGTTTTTAAATCCTAAAAGATCGAAGGCAGAGCCGACGCCAGCGGTGAAAACGTCGGCTGAACCTGACTTGAGTGCAGAACTGATTAATGAAGCGAACTGGCTAGCAAACACATCCCCAAGGGAACAGCTTTTATTTGGGGATCTTGTTTTAGGTTTCGAGCAATTTACGCTTGATCAGTATCACCATAGACTTGTGACCCTGAAAACCTTGCCTGAAATGACCTACGCCGGACAGTTTGCTGGTTTTGTGCGGATGCCGTTTCACTATGATCTTATTTTATCATTTGAAGTGCCCACTCAAAGTAATGAAATGGCAAAGCTTCAGCAAAAACGTAAAATGGCGCATTCACTAGCAGTAACTCAAGCAGGACGTGCGAGCGATTTAGAAAGCGAAAGTAAACTTTCAAGTACCGAAGAGCTGATTCGTGAGCTTTTAAATACAGGTCAGCGAATTTATGCAGCACAAATGACTGTGGTCTTAAAAGCGGAGGCAACGCCTGAGGGGAATAAAAAACTAAATCGTGAAGTACGTGAAGTCTTATCAAGATTCAGATCCCTACAGGGCGCTGAAGGCCTTGAGGAGTCAGTTGGTGCATGGAAAGTACTTAAAGGTAATCTTCCAGCAGCACCTATCCAACTTGAGCGTGCTCGGAAAATGAAGACTAACAACCTAGCTGATTTTTTACCTGTGTACGGACCGCAAGAAGGAGATCGCGATCCAGTTGTTATTTTTAGAAATCGTTTGAATGGTCTAGTTGGTTTTGACAGTTTTGATCCGAATCTACCAAACTTCAATTCGCTAGTGACTGGATCATCAGGAGCTGGAAAAAGTTTTTTGAATAACTGTATTTTAATGCAGGAGCTTGCTCGTGATCTGCGTGTGTTCATTATCGACATAGGCGGGTCATACAAAAAAATTACTGAAAGTCTGGGTGGTCAGTATCTTGAAATCAATCTTTCAGACCAGTATCGTATTAATCCCTTTGATTTAGCTAATCCAAATGAGGAGCCCAGTAATCAAAAACTTAAATCACTGCTTGCTATCGTTGAAACAATGGTTGCTGAGGACGAAAAAACAAAATTACCAAAGCTTGATCGTGCTCTTCTAGAAAAAGCGATTATTGAATTATACAAATCCCGCAGGGCAAAGGGCGAAGTTCCTGTTATGACGGATCTTGCAAAATATTTGTCAGCATTTGAAGAAGACAATATGAGGGCAATTTCAAAAATGTTGTACCTCTGGACTGGTGAGCGTCCTTACGGACGACTGCTTGATGGTCATGGAAGTTTAAGAACAGATGCTCCAATTTGTACTTTTGATTTAAAAGGGCTTTCAAGTTACCCAGATCTGCAAAGTGTGATGGTTTTGATTTTGACTGATTTTATTTTATCACAAGTTGAAAATGATCGGACTCGCAAAAAAAGAATCATATTAGACGAAGCTTGGGAACTTTTAAAATCATCTGCGTCAGCAAATTTCATGGAGTATTGCGCAAGAACTCTTCGTAAAACTGGAAGTGGGATTACGTTTATCACTCAAGGGGTTGAAGAAATCGTTGCAAGTGCGATTGGTCCAGCGATTTTAAATAATACAGCCACAAAATTTGTAATGCTTCAGCGTGGTGATACTGAGATTTTAAAAAATACTTTAAAACTCAATTCACAAGAGATTGCTTTGATTCATTCGCTCGAACAGCGAAAGGGTGAATTTTCTGAAGGGTTTATGATTGAAGGCGACCGCAGGCAAGTTGTCAGAATCTATCCAAGCCCCTTTGAATACTGGCTTTCAACCAGCGACGCTCAAGATAACAACTATTTGGATCAACTTAAAAAACAGAATCTTTCATTGGTTGAAGCTATTGAGAAAGCAGCGATTGAATTTCCGCAAGGAATTGCTGTTGGCAGAAAGGCGGCTTGATGAAAAAAATTAGAACGTTGTTTGTAGCTGGAATTATGAGTGTGGTCTTTGCTTTTCCAAATACGGCAAAGGCCGACATGTTTGGAGCCGATGTTGCGGTGCTTGTGCAGATTTTAGCGCAAGCTATCGCGCAACTTGCGCAATTAAAAGAAATTCTAAGCACTGGTGGCGACACTTTAGATCTAATGCGTGAAATTAACCGAGGTATCAGGGACGGATTAACCGTTCTCCAAATGGTTAATCCTAAATTCAATCCCGGACTTTATGGAAATTTAGACACAGCAGACCGAGTGCTTGACACTATTCAATCTGTTTACGGAAAAATTCCACAAACAGCAGAGGCTAGGCTTCAGGCGGCGCAAGATCAGTCTGTTTCAGAAAGTATCGCAATGAACGGAACACTTTTTAAGTTTGCAGATGATGCCGATGGCGTGAGTAAAAGAATATTTGATCATTCTCAATCAGTCAGCCCGCAGGGAGCTGCAAAATTAACTGCACAGAGTGTTGCAGTTTTAATTGGTGTAACGACACAAGTGCTTAGAACAAATTCGATGATGCTTAAAATGATGGGTGAAAATATGGCCTTATCAAACCGAAAAGAGAAATTGAAATCTGCACAATTTAAAACTGAGTATGATGGCCTATCTTCGGCTCTTGGAAATTTGCCGAAAGAAACAACTTTAAAGCCGCTTGATAGTGGAGGTAACTGATGCCTGATTGGAATGTGCTCGGTTCACTTATGACCGAGCTTCATCAAGAGTTTGTAAGAATTTACTATTTGATGTTACCCATATTTTTTGCGCTATCAGTTGCTGTCACTTGGTTTAGGCAACCACAAGGCAGTATTGAATTTATAGATGTGCTAAAGCGTGCTGTGATTTCAACAATACTGCTAGTTGCATTTCCTGAGATTACAAAAGCAATCGTTTTTGTTGCAGACGGAATTGTTGAACGAATTGATGCAATTAATAGTCTTGATAACTTTATGCGGATGGCACAAGAAAAATCACAAAGTTATTCGTTTACGCCAACGAGTATTTTACTACAGTTTGATGATCTGATTATTGCGGCATTGGCCTTTTTAAGTTACTTGGTCGTCTATATCGCTCGATTTTTGACGATTGCTATGTATCACTTCTACTGGATTTTTTATACGGTCGTGGCTCCGCTGCTTTTGCTATTTAATATGTTTTCATCAACAAGTCAGATCACGACAAACTTATTCAAAGGAATGATCGAAGTCGCAAGTTGGAAAATAGTTTGGGCGGTCCTTGGTGCGATGCTAACGGCACTATCATTCAGTAAGATTTATCAAATCGAAGGAAATTATATAACCCTGATGGCGATGAATTTCATTATTGCTATCGCAATGCTGATGACACCAAAAATTGTTAGCGCCATCGTTGGACAAGGCTTTCATTCAGAAGCAACCAGTCTGGGCGTTGTTGCAACAGCCGCAGCAGTTGCAGCACCTGCAAGGGCTATGATGGTAAAATCTCTTGGATCTAAATTTGTGAGTGATCATGCCATAGTAGGAAAAAGTGTTATCAATAAATTTAAAGGAAATAAATGAATACAAAAATAAAACTCGAAGCAGCAAAGCTACCGAAAGCCCTATCTGATTTAATACATTCGAATCAATTTCTGAAATTATTTTCAATTTTTTCGGTGGCAGTTTCTGCATTGTCGTTGATTTTAAATTTAACGATGATGAACAGGGCTCCACTTGTATTAACACTGGCCGCAGATGCTAAATCTCTTGAGCAACGAGAAATGCCAAAACCTGAAGATGAAATAAAAACGGCAATCAAAAGATACATCGAGCTTCGCTATAAATGGGAGCCAACCTCTGTTAAGGATAGACTAAAGTTAGCTGAATTATTTATTGCTCCACAGAGTTTAGCTGCATATCAGTTGGCGACAAGCAATGTTTCTAAGTTTTCTATTGATCGACAAGTCATGCAGCGAGTATATGCCGATAGGGTCGAAGTTAATTTAGAAAAAAAGACTGTCGCAATTTTCGGTGACCGTGTGACTGCGATTCAAGGTTTAAAAGCAGCTGGCGATTTGAAACTTGAATTAAGTTTCGATAGTGGGCCGAGGACTAGACTTAATCCGTGGGGTATATATGTTGTCAAAGAGCGAGAAGAATAGTTTAGAAATTAGGATTAAAATTTTGAGTTAAATTCACATACAGATTTTCGGAGTGCCAGTGAAAATAATCCTTTGGATTTCTTTGGCCGTATTTCCCATTGCATCGTTTGCTTCTGAACGTGTTCGGCACGTTGTTGTTCAAAAAGATCAAATTATTACTGTTAGAACTGCAATCGGAATTGCGACCATTATTCAAGTGCCTGACCGACCCAATAGTGTCGTTGTTGGCGATCAAAATGCGTTTAA
>JAYTTH010000260.1:0-5870 GCA_043745515.1 Pseudobdellovibrionaceae bacterium
TGAGTCTTTACCCCGCCGTAGACTTGGGGTAGAGACCTTATTCATATCCTATGGACCCAATAGCCAATCGACTTCGCAAAAACTACGACCGTATTTCACACTGGGCAAAACGCAATCAGGTAGAAGCATTTCGAATATATGACAGGGATATTCCTGAATATCCCTTTATTTTAGATCTTTATAACGACGTGGGTATTATTTATGACAAATCAAATCCCTTGATCGCTCGGGACAAGGTCCACTTCGAGGTGTTTCAAAAGGAAGTAAAAGCTCTTTGGCCAACTTGGCAACATTGCTTTGTAAAACAGAGACGTCGGCAAGAGGGCCAAGACCAGTATGAACGCCTCGAAGATAAAGAAATCAAAACAGTAGTGTCCGAAGGGAAAGCTTTGTTTCACATAAACCTTTCGGATTATTTAGATACGGGTCTATTTTTAGATCATCGAAACCTTCGCTATAAAGTTTTTAAAACGTCCAAAGGAAAGAGCCTTTTAAACCTGTTTTGTTATACCGGAGCCTTTAGCGTCCATGCGGCTCTTGGCGGCGCCAGAACGACCAACATTGATATGTCTAAAAATTACATAGAATGGGCAAAAGACAATTTCGAATTGAATAAAATTAAAGCCAATGATCACGAATTTATTGTCGGTAACGTAATGGACATTTTACCGTCTTTGAGTCAGAAATTCGACTTGATTATTCTAGATCCACCGACGTTTTCAAATTCTAAAAAAATGGTAGAATCCTTCGAAGTAGAAAGGGATCAAGTTATGCTTATAAAAGCCTGCATGAGGCTTTTAAATCCAACTGGAATACTCTATTTTTCATGCAATAAAAGGACTTTTAGACTGAATTCAGAAGTCAGCAGCCTTTACAAAGTAACTAATATCACAAAAGACACTATCCCAATGGATTTTCATGACTTGAAAATTCACCACTGTTTTGAAATCTTATTTACTTAGCCACCAAAAGGCTTTACATAGTCTCTATGAATGCCTTGGGAAGACACATACTAGTAGAGTTTACGGGTTGCAATGCTGACGTTTTAAATGATGTTTCAGTTATTGAAAAAAGCATGATTGAAGCCGCTCAAATAGCAGGGGCCACCGTCATAAGCTCTAATTTTCACCACTTTTCTCCGTGGGGAGTGTCGGGCGTAGTTGTGATTCAAGAAAGCCATCTCGCTATTCACACGTGGCCAGAATACCAATATGCATCCGTAGACCTTTTTACGTGCGGCGAGACTGTTGATCCTTGGGTGTCTTTTGAATTCCTTAAAAAGGCATTTCAAGCCACTTATTCTGCACTGGAATTAAATCGCGGATCACTAAATATTTTGAAAAAATCTGATTATAAGCCAATGAACACACGGATCGATCCGGCCAATCAGATTGATACTAAAAATATCAGTATAAAACGAAATGTCTGGTTTACTGACAAAGACGATATGCAAGCGCTTTCACTGCGCTACAGTGGGGATGTTTTATTTAACGAAGTGACTCCTTTTCAGCAGGTTCGTGTTTTTGATACGTTGGCCTATGGAAAAATGCTTGCCATCAATAACATGGTGATGTGCACAGAACGTGACGAATTTCACTATCACGAAATGATCGTTCATCCCGCTGCTCAGTTAGCTAAAAAATTAAAAAATGTTTTAGTAATCGGTGGCGGTGATGGCGGAACAATCAGAGAGTTGTTCAAGTACAATTCTATCGATTCTGTAACGATGGTTGAAATTGATGAAGCTGTTATAAATGCGTCTAAAAAATTTCTGAATACTATGAACACAGAATTTTCAAACACCAAATTAAAGTTAATTGTAGGCGATGGAATTGAATTTGTAAAAAAATCAAAAGCAGACGAATTTGATTTAGTTATCGTTGATGGCTCGGACCCGATTGGTCCGGCACAAGGACTTTTCACCAAAGAATTTTATGCCGATTGCGCTCGAACCCTAACTAGCGATGGGTTGCTTGTGACACAGGGTGAATCTCCGATGTTTCATACGTCCACATTTGTTGAACTCAATCATTGCCTAAAAGACGTTTTTGGGATGAATAAGGTACATACGATGTTGTTTCACGCAACTACGTACCCGTCAGGAATGTGGTCCTTGATGTTAGCTTCTAAAAAACTAGTTAATCCAAAGATCGATTTAGACAGGCAAAAAACGAGTGAATTCGTTAGATCTAAACAATTAAAATATTACAATGAAGACATACACTCAGGGGCTTTTTGCCTGCCCAATTTTGTAAGAGATCTAATTGAAGACTAGTTCGTTGCCTATAGTTTTATGCGCAATAAATTCGACTTACCAGCACGCGGCTTTTGGCTTGCGGTATATCAAAGCCAACATGAATGAACTTCAAGAGCAAACTCAGATTGTTGAATTCACAATTGCTCAGAGTACTCTTGAAATCGTAGAAAAAATTCTCCAAATGAATCCTAAAATTTTAGGCTTTGGAGTTTACATTTGGAATACCAACGAAGTCTTGGCTGTCATCAAGCATATCAAACTGCTTGCCCCAGAAGTGATCATCGTTTTAGGTGGACCTGAGATCAGTTTCGAAACAGAAACCCAAAGTCATATCCACTATGCAAATTATATTATTAAAGGCGAAGGTGATTTTTCGTTTTATCAATTGTGCAAAGACATTTTTGAGGAAAATCCATCGTCCGTATTCACGAAAATCTATCAGAGTCCTTTGCCTGATATCAAATGTATCCAGCTGCCTTATGATCTATATAGCGATGACGATATCAAGAATCGCGTCCTATATGTTGAAGCCTCTCGTGGATGCCCGTATAAATGCGAATACTGCTTGTCATCTTTGGACGTGTCAGTACGAAATTTTTCTATCGAACCATTTCTTGAAAAGATGCAGATTTTAATAGACAGGGGCGCTAAGCAATTTAAATTTGTTGATCGAACCTTTAATTTAAGTCCTTCAATTTCTGAAAACATACTTTTGTTTTTTCTAAATCAAATTGATAAAGGCCTATTTTTACATTTTGAAATGGTTCCCGATCGACTCCCAGAAAATCTAAGGGATATTATTAAACGCTTTCCCAAGGGCGCTCTGCAATTTGAAATTGGCATTCAGACGCTGAATGAAACTGTATCGGCGTTGATTAGTCGCCGGCAAAATATTGCAAAAATGCAGGAAAATTTCTTTTTTCTGCGCAATGAAACCAAGGTCCACACACATGCCGATTTAATCGTTGGCCTTCCTGGCGAAACCCTAGAAAGCTTTAAAGCAGGTTTTGATCGACTTATTGAAATGGACCCTGACGAAATTCAAGTAGGCATCCTAAAACGACTAAAGGGCACACCAATTGTACGACATCAGATTAAATTTGAAATGATTTATTCTGAAAACACCCCTTACCAAATATTGAAAACCAAAGATTTAACTTTTTCTCAGTTGCAGCAGATGAATCGATTTTCTCGCTACTGGGATATGACTGCCAATTCCGGTCAGTTTATTCTAACAATGGCCTTTTTAAAAAAACTAGCAAAAGACGAATCAAAGTCGTTCTTCGATTTATTTTTTAATTTGTCTCAGTTTTTGTATGAACGACATCGGGGCACTTTTGCTATTTCATTAGTTAATTTGACCGAATCTGTTTTTGTCTATTTAAAAAATACGCTGGGCTTGCCGGAACCCGAGTGTGCGGAACTCATATATCGCGATTTCTGTTCTCGTAAAAAACGCGATGTTCCTTCCTACTTGCGCCCATATTTAGAATTAGGTAAAACTGGGAACAAACCTTATCTGTCAGACCTTCCAGAAGTGAGTCTGCGAAAACGGCAAAACAATCATTCGTCTTTGACTATCTATTAGGAATGGCAATTTGGTTCTAAAGTAAAAGTATTTTGATTCGCATGGACAAAAGCGTTTGTGCCTAGAATATCAACAAAGAATATTGAAATAATACCGCCGTCAATGAGCAGTCCTAAAAAAGTAGCTGGGTCAATCGAGCGCCTGACCACGGTTTCGGCATCGTCACAACTGTCTTTTTTTCCTAGAATTTCCACTCGTCCCTTTTTTGGAATCGTAACTTCTAAGGGGCTTTCCGGGCCGGCCTGGCCAACATACACTTCGTTTATATAAATTTTAGTCTCACCGACGGTTGAATAAATATCAATTTTTTCGGACGATCCATTAATAATGGTCGCACATGACATGAGTTGAATTGAAAGCACTAATACCACTAGAAATTTTACTATCTGCATACAGAATTAGCTATACAGCTTATGAATATTGACTTCAATAAAATTAATTCATCTACTTGATTCTGCAATGCTAAAAATTTCCGGTCTTTTCTTTTTAATATCTCAAATCGCGATGGCTTATGTCGTTGTTGATGATGATGACTATTTTATTTATCGAACGCCTAAAATGTCTTATATTTTGCCCCAATCTGATTTTAAATATTTACCCAGGCTTTACAGCAAAAGCCATCAAGCAATGAGCCTTTATGAAAGCGAATTTGGCTGGACGCTAGATGAAAGAACTTCGCTTGTTGTGACGTCAAACAAGAATCAGGTTGCTAACGCATTTGCGACCTCAGTGCCAAATAATATGGTTGTATTTTACAAAGGGGGAATCGATTTTTTAGACGAATCGGCTGCCTCGTCATGGATTGACACTCTTACCAGCCATGAAATTTCACATGTTTACCAACTGGACATTAAAAATAATTTTGGATCGACTCTAAAAACTATTTTTGGAAATCAACCGTATTTAATTTTGCCATTTATTCCGGTTCCCATATTCATTTCGCCGACACTCACCTTGCCTACTTTTTTAGTGGAGGGCAATGCTGTGCTTAATGAATCCAAGGTGAATCAAGGCGGTCGACTTTTCAGCGGCGAATACCTTGCGCTAGCAACAGAACTTGTAAATAGTGGCCAAGCTGATTTGTCCTATATTATGAATTCTCACCTTCAGTTCCCCTATGGAAGCGACAAATATATAATTGGTGGCTACTTTCAATCATCTTTAGCGCGCAAATATGATTTTAAAACAATAAATCGTTTTTTTAAAAACCATGCTGAAAATAACATTATTCCTTTTGACCTCAAGTCTTCGTTTGCAGCGACCTTTTTTGCCGATTACGAAGATCTGTATTCTGGTTTTTTAAAAGAATTCAAAGAAATACAGCGAAACTATGTAGCTTATGCTGGGGATTACCTTGCTTTGTCGCTGCAAAATATTGAATTCAATCGAATAAATGATTCTATCTATTTTCTTAGTGTTCCAGATGGGATAAATCCAAAACTATTAAACCGATTTGTTAGTGAATCGAAAGTGTTTACCAATCAGCCTTCAGATCTAAAAATAGGAAAAGTTTTCAAATTGGGAGATACCTTTGTATCTGCAGCCAGTGATAGCAATAGCCGCCATATAATGTACACTTTGCTAGATGAAAATGAAAACTACAGCGAAACTTACGCCAATAAGTTTGTGACAGATATTAATGGAAATAATATTAGCTATTTTGATATGACTAACTCGTTTGATACAGGTTCATTGTATCGCAATCAGGAAAAAATTGCGGATACTGAATCTAAGGCTCTGCTAGATGACAAAGGAAATATTTTTTATTTTAAGCAACAAGAAAATGAAAAAACCCTTTATAAAAATCAAGAGCGAATAGCATCTGTAACCGGTCACTATGCAAGACTTACTGATGTAATTAGTGAAAATGAAATCTATTTCATTTCTAATTCTGGCAGCGGATCGGCTCTGTATTGTGTTTGTTCCGGGCATGTTGTGCGGGTTTTACCCTATGACAATGTGATTTCTGCGATGAAAGCTGCGGATGGATTTTTAATTAGTTTTCAGACTAGTGATAGCTACAGA
>JAYTTH010000261.1:0-1612 GCA_043745515.1 Pseudobdellovibrionaceae bacterium
AAACCCCAGTTCCCCATGCTGGATTTAGGCACAGGGCCTGGGTTTCCTGGAATTCCTTTAAAAATTAAATACCCAAGCGAAAAAATTTTACTAGGCGAAGGCGTTCAAAAACGAGTCGCTTTTTTGAAAACCGTTCGTGAGGAAATGAAACTTCAGAATTTAGAAATTATTGGACGCAATATTGACAGCGAATTTGTATACCCGGTCAAATCCGTGATCACTCGAGCCGTTGAAGACATCGGCAATACAATGAAAAATACTATGAACTGCCTAGTTGACGGTGGTCAGCTGATTTTTATGAAAGGCCCCAACGCAGACCCAGAACTGACTTTGGCCAAAGAGTACAAAGAATTCTACAAACTTGAACATGATTTTAAGTATTCAATTCCCAAAACCCCTCACGAGCGCCGATTAATTGTGTACAGAAAAATCAAATCGCCCCCGTTAGATTAATTCCAGAGTAGGCCCCAATGTACGAAACGCCGCAATCAATCTCATCTGATCAAAATCCAAAATTTAAACTATGGAAAAGCCTTTTATTGACAAAAAATCGAAAAAAAGAAGGACTTTTTTTACTATCTGGTCAGAAGATAGTAAATGATTTTTTAACCGACGACGGTCCAAACTCTTTTCCTGTCGCGGCCATTTTGATGACTCGCATTCAATCCGATCCTTGGTCTGGATTAAAAAACAAACCCGATAGTTCGATTTTTATTTTGGATACTCTTTTATTTAAGGAACTGGATGTATTGGGTACAGATTTTCCGATGTTTGTTTGCCAGCGCCCTGCTGACAAATTGTCTGAACAACTCGAATTGCCCGTTGGGCTTGAATTAGGCCTTCCCTTAACAGACCCAGCCAATTTAGGGGCGCTATGCCGAACGGCCCTTTCGTTTGGCGTTAAAAAAGTAATTCTAACACCTGGGTCCTGTGATCCGTTTCACCCAAAAGCTTTGCGGGCTTCTAGCGGTGCCGTTTTGAAAATGAATTTTACGCACAGTAAAATGGAATCCACAAACTCACAAACAACAGACTTCTGTTTGGATCTAAATGGAAACTCTATTTATGATTTTAAATGGCCTGAAAATATTCGATTGTGGTTGGGCGAAGAAGGCCAGGGATTTAAACGCACGTTCCTGACTCAAAACAAAATCAATATTCCTATTCAGGGAATGGAGTCTCTCAACGCCACCGTTGCCGGCAGCATTGCGATTTTTTCCTACTCACAAAGTCTTAATAAACTCTAGTACTTCTTGTGCATGTCCTGCGGGGGAAACTTTGCGCATTTCCTTAACTACTTTTAAATTTTCATCTAACACAAATGTGCTACGCTCGATCCCCATATACTTTTTGCCGTACATGTTTTTTTCTTTGATAACATCAAAGATCTGGCACAATTGTTCTTTTTCATCTGATATCAAATCAATTTTAAAATCATATTTACAAATAAATTTATCGTGCGATTTTACAGAGTCTTTTGAAACTCCAAATACCACTGTGTTGGCACTGTCAAATTCAGTCGCTAACGTAGAAAATTCTTTACCTTCAATCGTGCATCCGGGAGTGTCATCTTTAGGATAAAAATAGAGAACCGCTTTGCGTCCTTTTAGTG
>JAYTTH010000262.1:0-5836 GCA_043745515.1 Pseudobdellovibrionaceae bacterium
GAAAAAACCGACTTCCATTTTTACTATCCTTGATAGGATCAAGCACCGATGATAGTTTTACAAAGCGTTATTTAAATCTATTTTTGCAGTGCTGCCAAAAATCCCCTCGAAAGCACCTAAAGTTTTTAGGAATTCTTCATCTTCAATCCTCAATTTTATCTCTTTTTGATTTTCAGACTTTTTTTTCAACATTACTTACTTATGGGGGATTCCGTGATTGAACTGCATCAATACCCAGCGATTTGGGGCCTTCCCAGTTTAAGCCCTTTTTGTATTAAAGCCGAGGCTTTTTTAAGACATCACAAAATCAAGTACAAAGTGGTGACAGAAAAAAATCCTGCAAGCGGCCCAAAAGGGAAAATGCCATTTATAAAAGACGGCCTGACCGTGATTGCAGATTCAACATTCATATTGGATTATTTGTTTGATAACAAAATACAGACCGAACATGTAGATCCATATCTTAAGGCGCAAGGCATAGCCTTTCAAAGGCTATTAGAGGAAAACTTATATTTTATTCTACTTTTCAGCCGGTGGATTGATCCCATTGGCTGGGCAATTCTTAAAAAAGAATTTACACCTTTGTTTCCTCCAATTATTGGAAAGCCCTTTCTTTATTTTCTGCGCCACCAGCTTAAAAAGCAGGCCCACAAACAGGGGATCGGTCGCCATTCACTAAAAGAGATTTACAATATTGGACGCAAGGATATCGAATCACTGTCCAATTTCCTTGGAGCTAAACACTATTTTCTGGGTGACGCGCGGACCAGTTTGGATGCGTCTGCTTATGCCTTTTTAATTACGATCTTGAAACAGCCTATTCCAAGCTTATTACAAGAAACAGTTCTAAGTTTTTCAAATTTGGTTCAATACGCCCAAAGAGAAGAAAGAGCTCTTTTTCCTGAGTTTGTAACATGATACCAATTGCGAACTTTTGAAAGCAGCCTTGGCTCAAATGAGTTTGGGAAGTTCCACGATGAAGTTAGTAATCAAATCCGCGGCGCAGCGCTTTTAAACAAATGAAAATCTAATTTGATGAATGGCCCTGATTGAGTTAACTGAGTACATCGGAGAAACCATGCGAGCTAAAAATCAAATTCTTTTATTTTTTGGTACTTTAATTTATTTCCTGCTTACCACCGCAAGCGCTGCGACGGAATCACTTCATTATACAATCTTTGTCGAAGATGGCCGCAAAGCCGGAGAGCAAGTCGTAACCTTTCTTCCGAAAGGCCTAATAAAAGTTCATTACATTTTTAAAGACAATGGCCGTGGGCCAGAACTCGATGAAGAAATTCAATTGGGGAAAAATGGGTTTCCAACCGCGTACTCAGTAAAAGGAGCGTCTACCATGGGTGGTCCCGTTGATGAGCATTTCGCGCTTGCGGACAACAAAGCAGAGTGGCGCTCGACATCTGAAAAAGGTGAAAAAACTGTTACGACTCCTAGCTTCTATGTTCCGCTTAGCAGTAGCTTTCAAATTACGTCTTTGGCTATAGGACTGTTAGCAAAGAAAAAAAATGGGGTTCTTGCCCTTCTACCATCCGGAGAGTTGCGCCAGAAAAAAGTAGACGAGATCACTGTTAAATCTGGCGGCAAATCGCAAAAAGTTCAATTAATTACTCAAACTGGATTGGGACTTGCTCCCACATTTTTTTGGGCAACTACTGGCAAAAAACCGAGACTTTTTAGTTATATCAACCCTGGCTTTATGTGGTTAGTGGAGGATTCATGGAAAGACAGTTTACCTTTAATGGAAAAAAAGCAAAAACTGGCAGAAAATAAAATTTTGGCTGACCTTGGCATGAGACTGCAACACCCAGTCAAAGGCGTTACAGTCATTACCAATACAAAAGTTTTTGATAGCGAAAAGGCAGAACTCGGTGGCTTAGTTGATGTGTACATCAACAGAGGACGCATCACTGTAATAAAACCCGCGGGTTCTCCAAATGCGGGGGCAGAGCACAAAATCGATGCTGGCGGCCGCGTGATGACCCCTGGTTTATACGATATGCATGGACATTTGGATCGCTGGGAAGGTCCACTCCATTTAGCGGCTGGAGTTACGACCGTTCGAGATCTTGGCAATAACAATGAAAAAATGCAAAGCATGATGGATGAAGTCGCAGGAGGCGTTTTGCTTGCTCCGCAATTAGTTCCTGCAGGATTTTTAGAAGGCGAAAGTCCTTTTGCGGCCGTGATGGGTTTCGTAATCAAAGACCTAGACGGCGCAAAGCACGCCGTGGACTGGTACTCTGAGCATGGATATCCCCAATTGAAAATTTACAATTCCTTTCCGAAAGAGTTAGTAAAAGATACTGTTGCCTATGCTCACACTCGAGGCATGCGAGTTTCAGGACATGTGCCTGCCTTTATGCGCGCTCAGGATGTTGTCGAACAAGGCTATGATGAAATTCAGCATATCAATCAAGTGCTGCTAAACTTCTTGGTGACTCCACAAACAGATACCAGAACCCTTGAGCGATTTTATTTGCCGGCTGAAAAAGTCGCGGATTTAGATTTTGAATCCAGCAAGGTAAAGGACTTTATAAAATTACTGCAAGATCATGGTACTGTTATTGATCCTACTTTGAGCGTCTTTGAATTTTTGAAACAAAAAGACGGCGTACTTTCCACGTCGTATGCACCCATAGCTGAAAACATGCCTCCTGATGTAAAGCGCGGCTTTTACCAGGGTCAGATGAAGATACCAGACGAAGCCACCGAGCAGCGCTATTCAAAATCTTACAGCAAGATGATCGAGTTTGTTGGGAAAATGTATAAAAGTCATATCCCAATCGTAGCCGGCACCGACGGAATGGCTGGCTTCACACTGCAGGCAGAACTCGAACTCTACGTAAAAGCCGGACTCAATCCATCGCAGGCCCTTCAAGTGGCGACTTTAAACGGCGCTAAATACACAAGGACTTTGAACGATCGCGGCACTGTTTCCGCTGGAAAACTAGCTGATTTGGTTCTTTATGATGGTGATCCGACAAAAAACATCAGCGATGTTAGAAAAGTAGCAATGGTAATGACTCGCGGTTATGTGATCTATCCAAGTGAAATCGACTCCGAATTGGGCATCAAACCATTTGTGGACAATCCACCTAGATTTGAAACTATTAATCAAAAACAACCCTAGCTGAATCAAAAGGAATCCTAAATCCAATTTATAGGAAATCTAAATTAGGACAAAACCATTCGGGATAAATCGAAGGTAAAAATTCTGAGTCGATCGATCTAGACTCGGTCATTGTCTCTTCAAATAGTGGTCTAGATAAATTTAGTTTATCAGCCCAGCCTTGATAGTAGTCTTTTTTACGTGGATGCGCAGGTGCCACCGCATTTAAAAATGGAATAGGGAGTTCAGTTTTAGACAATTGTAAAATTATGTTTATCAGATCTTTTCGGTGTATAAGATTAATAGCTGAATTTCCATTGGGAATCCCGGCTTGCCCAGCCAAGTGTTTGATAGGATGCTTCTGCCCCCCGATTAGTCCTCCAGGGCGAACAATCTGAACTCGATCTGAAAACGTTTTCAGTAAAAGAGTTTCAACACCGAACAACCATTGACCATTTTTCGAGGTCGGTGCTGGAATTGAATACTCAGTGACTTTGCCGTTATTACCACCAAACAGGGAGGTTGAGCTTACATAAATCAATTTAGAGTTTGAACTAAGGAGTATCTTTTCCACAAAATCTTTTGGAGTCAGCGATGTTAATGGCGGTGTATTTAAAAATAAAATATCACACGGGCGATCAGGAAAAACATCACTCAGAAAGTTAAAATCTTTTGTATGGGTACCCCAAAAACAATTTGAACTTTTATCAAGGGACTTAGAAAGCTCTAGTCCCAACCAGCCAAGTCCGATGATTCCCCACGTTTTCATATTGGAATAGCTTCAAAATTATTTTCCAGGAACTGGTCCCAACGGAAACAAGGGATTAACTCCGGTATCCCCACTTGGCAATCCAGGAACTGTAGATGTTGGTGGCACAATCACTGGCACTGCTGGTTCTGGCGTCGTTGGCAAACCGGGAATGCCTGGAATTCCTGGAATTCCAGGCAAGACTGGTATGTTTGGAGTCAATGGATCTGGCGTCGTTGGAAGGCCTGGTAAACCGGGCAATCCAGGAATTGTAGGAACCACAGGAGTTTTTGGCACTTCTTTTTTTGGCGGCACTACAACTACTGGCTTGGGAGGTGGTGGTGGATAGGCGCCTGTGTTTATAAACAAAATCTGATCTTCACACGCTTTTTGTAACGTAAGTCGATAACTTTCATCGGGATAACGAACCAATTGAGTAATAGATTGGGTTCTGAAAACCGTTTTTGATGCCGCTGCTTTAGTTGAATTGGGAACTAGGACCTCAGTCGCTTTCTTCAAAAAACCACCAGTCATCTGAACTTTATAGGCTTCCATTTTTTGAAGTACTTTAATTTTCATTGTGGCTGTGTACACATAGCCAGGTAATCCATAGCCAGCATCTGCACCATTAGTGTTATAAGCGCCCGTCACCGTGCAGCTATCTGCGGCGACCGTTTTTTCATCAACGACACGAAGTTTTTCAACCACTTTACTTGCGGCCAAGCTTACTATAGAAAGACACATTACTGTTGCTATTATCAATTTCATAAACCTCTCCTGAAATGGGTTTTATCCTAAAAAAAAAGAAATCTACAACTAAACTTTTAGAACAATGGCCGGAATTCAAAAATACTCGATTTAATTAGGCAATTAGAAATATTTTCATTCTCAAAGGCGCCCTTATCCGGTTTACAAATATCCTTTTCTGCCTGAGAATTAGAGTATGGATATATGGGATGTCATCTTTCTTCTACCTTTTTTTGCCTCGCTCTACATCTTTATCAAAAGCCCTTTAACCACACGGTATAGCACCGCCAACTGGGCTGATCCGATTGCTGGGTTCATTTTTATTTTTATTTCGCTACTTTATTTCTATTTTGCTTACATTTCTGATCAGATGGTTCCTGAACCAGACAAATCACCTTGTGCTAAAATGTCGAAGCAAATTGAATGTTATAATATCAATGAAACTACATGCCAGGCAGCTTGGTCCTCGTCTCATGGGGATTGCGACGACCGATTGGTTAAAATATTAAAAACTCGACCATCTTTTCTATCTGGAAACTTTTTAGAAAGCTGCATAGGTCGTAATTTTGATAAAATGATGCATTACAATCGAAAAGGTGAAGCGTCATTTGCCTGCCAAAGTTATTTTAATAAAATTGATAAACGAGATTAACAAGGGGCCGTAATTTGTTTATCGGCCCCGCTTTTAAGGAAAGAAACTATTTTTTAAAGGGCATTTCACCTAGGTAGTCTTTTTTGCCTATATCAACGCCATTGTGGCGCATAATAGCGTACGCAGTGGTTACGTGAAAATAAAAATTTGGAATCGCGTGATGCAATACAAATTCGTTTCCTAGAAGGTATTTACCTTCCCATCGTGGCTGCGAAATTTGTTTTTCCCCAGCACCGGCAAAATCACTTTTTGAAAACGTGTTTAAATAACTGATTGTTTGATCTACACGCGTTTTCAAGTCGCCCATAGTTTTTTCTGAGTCATCATGTTTTGGAGTGTCTTTACCTGTTAACCGATGGGCACACAATTTAGCTGTGTCGCACGCGATTTGCACTTGTCTAATAAAATCAAACTGATCCGGAGCCAACCGAGAATTTAACAAAACCGAAGATTCAAATTTTTTAGCTTCTGCATGCTTTACCCCTTTATCCATAATGACTAAAAGATTGTGAAGGGTTTTAGTAAATTGAGGAATCGTTAATTCATAAAGCATGGAAACTCCTTG
>JAYTTH010000263.1:0-5827 GCA_043745515.1 Pseudobdellovibrionaceae bacterium
CAGGGGGAGCTTTTCCCGAAAGTAGAAGCTAGATCAAAATCACGCAAGATTCCCCGGAGCCCATGAAACTGCGGGGCTTGCCCCGGCGAGCTTCATTAAAAATATTTTAAACAATTACGGAATGCTTTAGGTTTTAAATAGAGTGCCCTCGGCTCCATCGACGATGTTATGATCTTCTCCCCATGGTTTCTAATAAAATAGAGGCCAGGCTTGATAATAATACCTTAAACTAATTCGGCCACCAGTTATGGCCATTCGATCATTGACACTTGGTGAAGCTAAGTGAAATGCTTCTTTAATCAGGAAGGAGCCGATGAACACTTGGAGCAAGCCCCAGCACAAAATACTATCTCTTTTTGTTTTAATTCTAATTTTGCCATTGCTCGAGTCTACTGCTCTTGCTGCTAAGGTTTTTATTAGACCGAATGAATCTGATAAAAATTTTATCGAACGTGTGACCAATCATAAATTAACCGGAGACGGAAATGGTCGATTTCAAATCGCTAGGACTTCGAAGCTTTTGAAGGGTTCAGAAGTGCTGGTTGCTTTTACAGAGGTCCTATTTGAAGATACCGAACCTTCGAATGGATTTGAAATATATTTAAATTTTTTTATTAAAGACTCTCCTTTGCAATATGAGTCGCCCGCTACTTTCGTTGCTTGTGAAGTTGAGGGGGGATCGCCAGCCTTGCGAACTTTCTTTTATGTCGATCTTAAAAGTGAAACAACACCAGTAATTGCTGTTATATGTTCTTGGCCGAAGCATGCTGGCGCTGATTGCAATTTAAGTGATGAGGTCAAATTTTTCAAATTAACTTCGAAATCTATAAGCCCAGTGCCCATGGCAAACTACAAGGAGCTTTTCTACTATAAAAAAAAGCCAGAGCCAAAATCTGACTTTACTTGTTCTTACGCTCGGTTCAAAACTGCTAAAGATGTGAAGACTCTCCTTTTAAAAAGTCGTTAGTCAGAATTTGAAGTTTGCAAAACTGTACCCCAAAGTATCTCGATTTAAACTGAAAAAAAAGGGGGGGGGACGTGTGTGAAAGGGCAATCAGAAAGTTTCGACTAATTAGAAACTGACCTAGCTGAATAAGATCAGGGCTCTGTATATGAAACGCAACAGTTTGACTCTTCGATGACCCCTAAATATTCGGGAATAATATTTATGAGACTTGGAAAACTTTATTTTGTATACAAAGAGATAGGTCGGGCTTAGGTTGAAACTTATGAAATGGAATCTTTGGCTCGGCTTTGTTGCGGCAAGTGCAGTTTATCTTGGCCTAGCAATACCTCTTTGGCTGAAAATGAATGCCGCGTCCGCTGAAAATAGCGCTCCCGCGAGCGCCGCGTTTTTACTGGCTGTTCCATACGCAGTCGCCGCTGGTATAGCCGTTTTCATTGTCTGTTGGACAATGCAAAGCCTACTTAAAATTTGAAAAGTTCCAAATCTTTTTATTAGACTTCTTTCGCAATGGTTCTAAAAAAATAGGTTAAGTCGTCCAGCCCTATCAATTTGGACCGAGACTTTGACTCGTAAAGTAGCATCAAAATTTTCTTTGGTGGTCGCGGATTTGTCTTAGAAGCTATTTTTTTATAGACAGTAAAATGTTTTTAATTGAAAATACTCAAATGAGACTTGGAATTTTATTTTTAAGCATAATAATATCGATTGGCGCGAGTGCTGATTTTGAATTTTCTAAAAACACAAAGTGCAAAGTGTTCTTAAAGCCATCACAGTTAAAATATACTGTAAATTGGCACGGACAATGTAAAAATGGGTATGCAAACGGTCTAGGAACCCTTCGTTATATCAACGCAGGCAAAGTCGACTCGATATTTTACGGAATTTTGAAAGATGGTTTTTGGGTCACAGGAGTCTTTGATACGCAGGGCGGTTATGTTTCCGGTCAGTTCAACAACGAAAACGAACTGATTGGTGTTAAAGATGCAAACGGAGTAGTTGACCGCAACGTGATCATCCGAGCATTTGAAATGGCAGTTAAAGCAGCCACTCAGTTAAGTAAGGAATTTGAAAAAAAGGGAAACAAGGCTTCATCCAAGCATTATAAAGCTGAGGCCGAGAAGCTTGCACAGCAGATGGATTAAAATTAATATATTTTCTGTGCAAAATCTTGCGAGACCATGCATTTTCTCAGACGATGCAAAAGAAACCATCCAGTTTCACCGCTTTTTAAACCTAGCTGGCGTTGAAGCTGAATTCCACTTATTCCAGGGGTATTTGAAAGCCACCAGCCCGTCGGGTTTTTACAAGCAGGGCATTTAATCCATCAGGCCAGCGATGTTCAATCAAATACTTGATGCAAGCTTCATCAGAATTAAACTGCTCAAAAAACTCTAATAGAGTTTTTTGGTACTTTGGTTTTGCCACTATTTTGATTACTCAAACCACTAACCTTAGCCAACCGCATAGGCATATATTATTATTTAGTAATGGACACGCTGGTACATAGGCAAAGTCAATGCCACAATACGCATTTTTTTTAATTTTTCACGACTTCTGGTCGAGTCATCACAGACGCGAAGTAAAGTCTCTTGTTACTAAAAAAATTAGCGTCACGATTCTCGAGCGCCAGAATTCATTTTTGCTTTTTTAAAAAGGCCCAATGACCAGTGAATTATAGTCGGAGAGAATGGCACATGTTCAATAGAGGGGCGAGATCCAAACTCGTGGAGTTATTTTAACATACGTCCGGTCAAGAATGCTGGCCTATTTGTTTGCTGGACACTCAAAATGCTAACTGCTTAAATAGGAAATGAAATTTTTTATTTTATATTTGGCGATGAACTCTGCTCTTGCGGTCAATTTTTCGATCGAGCCTTTAATTAAAACTAAGGGATTTCCCGAACCAAAAACGCTGAATAAAAAAGCTGGTTTTGAGAAAATCAAAAATGGAAACATTGAAAGAAATTCTGATGTTTATGGCTCAGACAGTTGGGTTATAGATGTCCCATTCTTAAATAAATCAAAATCCCTTCATATTGAATGCATCGAAAATCCTCCGGGCTATTGCGAGACGAGCGAAATAAAATCTCCGGCTGTGATAAAATCCGGTATACCCTATCTCTATCGGGATGGGAAAAATCAGTATCTTGTAATTGCTGGGAAGGGCCGCGAAGACGGCGAGGAATTTATCAGCGTACTCAACGATAACTTTAAAGAACTTTGTAAAGTTCATGTTGACAGCTATAAAGAAGGATCCGCTCTTTCCCTTTTTTTGAAAACTCCGGGGCGCTTTTTGAAATGGAATAACGGGATTTGTAATTTTAACTTTAAAAATAAATCCTAGGCTGACAATCACCAGTGAATCACATCTTCTGAACTTCTATGGACATGCTTTCGTAGAACCTGGATCCGCGGATAAACTCAAAAAATATATTCTAAACAGAATCGTGTTGAGCACGGAACATAAGGGTTGGTGTTGAATTGTTAATAAAGGGGCCCAAACCCGCCGGGGAATACTTAGGATAGGAAGCAGAAACAGCTTTTAAACGCCCTGATAAGCCTAGTGCTGTTCCTAATAGCTGTCGGCTACCTTCATAGAAATCGGATTGTTCCGAATAATGTCTAGTTTCGAGTAATGTCTAAATCCAATACAAAGTAACTGAAATCGCCGTCGAAATCATGTACAATAGGGACAATTTTTCACTCTCAAAACTATTGTCGTAATTCCAAGTATTAGTTTTCTGAATGTTCGTGGTAAATCTTGTTTCCGATGAAATACATTTTATTTTTTCTATTAGCGGCATTGATATTTTTCTTTAATTTGGATACGGCTTTAGCGCAAGCTGCACCGGCGGCGTCTGCTCCCCAGCCGACGACAAACCCGCCATTGGCCAAATGGGAACTAACTCCCACCGAGACGAAATTGATTTTTGCCGATGGCCGCGAAGCCAGTATGATTTTGGAAGTTCGTAAGAAATATAAAGCTGTTAGCAAAGCTGTCGTTAAAGAAAATATTTGTTTTCCTGATTTATTGCCTAAGAGTTGCTCGTGGACGTATGAAATTGGCTCGTATGACATTAGTTTTGTCTGGAGCAAACACCCAGATTCCAGCAAGCTTAAGAAAGTCGTTGATGTGAAAGTCTTTGGTAGTTCCTCTAAGCTTCATATGACCATTGGCGATGTGAGTTTGGCCAATCTTGGAACCGTAGATTCATTGGCAGCAAAAACAACGCCTATTTTGACATGTGATTCTAGTGACTGGTTAGAAAAACTCCCAAAAGCATCTTCGCAGAATATTTTAGTGCCGGCGTGGGGATTCGAACTCATGACCCCAAACTCCATATCAAAGAAGAATGAAAATATGACTTTTTTCCAAGCTAATGATATCGAGTTAAAGCCAATCGGCCGAAACTCTTGGCAAGTGGTTGTTACAAATGAGGCAGATGATCTTGATAGACTAATTCCAGTCACTGATCCGAATACAATTTACTATAATAATGGGCAGCAGCAATGTTCGATTCAAGTTCGTCTGGAAAAATCAATTGTTACAGCTGTGAACCTGGCTAGTCAGCAGCCTATCGAGAAAACATATTCTTTGCCACTGCCTAAAACCATTCCAAAATCCTTAGCTACGCGTGACGTCTTCCGATCGGTACAGTATCTGACACGGACTACTTACGAGTCTTCGAAAGTGAGTGCTGAATAATGCGTAAGTTTAAGATCTTCATTTTATTTGTGCTTGTTATGAACTGCAGCTTTTCGATAGCACAGGACATTACGACTCAAATTAGTATCGATTCTAAATTGAAAAAGCTAAGTGTTGTCTTGCGCGGTAAAATTCCCTCGGCCAAAGAATTTAGCGACGCTTTCGAAAAGGCAAAGGCTGAGCCGGCAGAGAAAGTACTTGAAGCAAAACTAGATGAGTATCTAAAGTCTAAAGAGTTTGCGATGAAGTTCTCGAATAAAGTTTCAGACACATTTAGAATGGACCAAGCACCGCTGAGTTATAGTTTCTCCGCAGACTACGCGCAATATTCAGGTGTCCCGTTATCTCCGCAATTTGGCAGCTACAAGTATGGCTATTCTGCGTTTCACTTACTAGTTCGCGAAATTCTAGAAACGAATAGTTCATGGACTGATATCTTGAGCCGAAAAAACTACTTCATCCTGTACAGAAAAAAAGATTCTGATTTTGGTTTGCAGCAACTTCTATTCTATTCGGCTTTGCAACCAAAGCTGAAGGAATTCGATTCCGTGGCAGCTGCTGACTTAACAGAAACAAGTATTGAGAATTCCTACAGTTCCGATGCCGAGAATTTTACGGGTGTTCGGGTTAGTTTTCCCGCGGACGACAAACGAGTGGCCGGTGCACTAACAACGCCTAGTTTTCTAGCTCGGTACGCAACTACGGGTGTAAATAGCAATCGCCGTAGGGCCGCAGCCGTATTTAGGACGTTTCTATGCAAAGACATGGTGGCTTCAATTCCGGTTCCTAAAGAAGGTGTGGATGAGAGTAAAAAATTAGCATTGGCTGGCGAAGGACAATACACGGAAGCCGATCTCGTTAATCACGCAAAGATGACTCAAATTCACGGAACGAATGTCGACTGTCAGCATTGTCACAAGCAATTGGATCCTCTGGGTAACCTATTCAATTTTTCACCGAGTCGCTTAAATTCTAAAGCAACAACAGGGGCACTCAATTACTACAACGAAGACGGTGAGTTTGTGAAAACGCCGGTGGACGGCATCGGAAATTTAGGGACTGTATTAACGGCAGAGAAGGATTATTTTTCTTGTCAGGTGCGGCATTTCTGGAAATGGATCTACGGTGAAAATAGCGTGCTGACTCCAGCGCAA
>JAYTTH010000264.1:0-5827 GCA_043745515.1 Pseudobdellovibrionaceae bacterium
AGACAAAAGTCAAAAAAATGAAAATTATGAAAAGACGCATACTAAAAAGTATAAATTGTTTTTACAATTTTTGTGAAGCGGTTATGGAGGAAAAATGAAAAAGATAATACCTTTCGTATGGGTCTGGTTGTTTTGGACTCAAATGTGTTTTGCGGCCTATGATGGTATTTCTTATCGAATTCATCAGCAGTATCAGTCGCCCCGAGCCCTCGGAATGGGAAATGCGTTTGTAGCGGTAGCGAATGATTATTCCGCTTTGTTTTACAACCCCGCGGGTCTCGCGTTTCGAGAGGATCAAGAATTGAATCTCTCTTTTGATATTGGAGCGACAACAGATTTTGCATCCTTTGGCAAAGATATCTCTGACGCCTCGGCTACAAAGGGCACGGAAACTGACAAACAGAACGCCATTTTCAATGCCATTCAAAAACAATACGGCAAATCATTTGGAGGTCGTTTTACTGGACCTAATGGTATTTGGGTCGGTCAAGGCTGGGGGATTGGTTTTATTCCACTGGATGTATCGGTCGATCTCACTCCAAATCAACCGGTATCGGTCAATACAACTCTGTTCATGGATACCACATTGGCACTTGGTTACGCAGACACCATCAAAGACGTTGAAACAGCCAAGGTTGCCTGGGGAATCACGGGTAAAGTCATTAACCGCGGATCCTTTAGCAAATCAATTGACGCAATCGAGCTCGTTGCGGACTCTAACTTTGTGAAAACGTCTGATTTGAAAGAGGGTTATTTTATTGATGCGGACGTGGGTCTTTTATATAAACCGCATATCGCAGACGACGATAGCCTTTTGTCTTGGTTTCGATTAGCTAGACCAACGTTTGGTGCGGTCGTGAAAAATATAATCGACGCTGATGCTGTTGGCAGTATGAAATTGATAAATAAAGATGCGGGTTCAAGTTCAAAACCTGAAAAGTTAATTAGAGTCATTGATATTGGCACCCGCTGGGAATACCCAAGCATGTGGATATTTGGTGGTCGCGGCGTTTTAGATATAAAGAATATTATGCACCCGGCGTTTAATTTACGAAAAGGTTTACATCTTGGCTTTGAATTTGATTGGACAATGGCTTCGTGGTGGAAAGGAAACTACCGATTTGGCTTGAGCCAAGGGTATTTCACTGCTGGTTTTTCAGCTTTGTTTGCTTGGTTTAACTTAGACCTTGTTACCTATGGTGAAGACGTTGGAACATTTGGGTCTCCGAAAGAGAACCGATTATTTTTGTCACGGTTCAATATTAATTTCTAAATTTTGCTGATCTAAGGTTTCTGGTTACTCTCGCTAGGATAGATTGTATTTTTTTGCTCGATCGGCCAGTACATTGAGTTCTTTCACTAGGTATTCGATTTGTTTTGGATCGGTTTGGGTGGAGGATACTTGTGAAAGCGACAGTGTTAGATTGTCTAACTCATTTAGGGCTTTTTGGTTGATTGAATAGAGTTCTTCAAAATAGGTTAGGTATTTTTTGTGGATGTCTACTTTGCCTTTTTCTTCGGGGGTTAGGGTGGCGTTTGTGTTTTTAGAGAGTTTGGTTACTATATCGACGTTATTTCCTATAAAGATTACTACATCTTTTAGTTTTTTAAAATTTTCTGCTAAAGTTTCTTTAACCTGTTGGACGGGGTTTAGGTAACGGTCATAGGTGACTTCGGTGGGGTTAAATTTTTGTCCTAGGGTTTGTAAGTAGGCATTGTATTTCTTTTCTAATTCTTCAAATTGAAAGTATGTTTTTTCGCCGTATTTTTCAGCATGTTCTATAAACTGCAGCTTAAATAGATCGGCCTTGGCTGCATTGGATGAATCGTTTATAGCCTTAAGATTTCCGGTTTGTGATGATCCCCGACTCTTTTTGATCAAGGCTAAGCTGAAAAATCCTAACGCAACAATACCTAAGACAATGATGAACCATACCATAAAAACCTCGTGGTCAATTTTGATTACTATTAAATCGCTTCCTAGCCTTTTTGCAATGGCATTTTGCAAGAAGTTTATTGTCAATATTTTTAACTCCCGATATATTCAAAGCGACTTGGGAGGCTTCGTATGTTTGGATTTTTAAAAAAACAATTAATTGATGTTATTGAATGGCCGGATGAAGCGCCTGGTATGCTAGCCTTTCGTTATCCCATGGAAGATCGAGAAATTCAAAATGGGGCACAACTGACGGTTCGGCAAACTCAAATTGCACTTTTTGTAAACGAAGGAACGGTTGCAGATATTTTTGGACCAGGCATGCACACGGTTGAAACCAGAAATTTGCCTGTTTTGACCAATTTGCAGAATTGGGACAAGATGTTTCAGTCACCGTTTAAGTCAGATATTATCTTTTTTTCAACGAACGAACAAATCGATCAAAAATGGGGAACGGCTTCGCCAGTAACTGTTCGAGACAAAGATTTTGGCATCGTTCGAATTCGTGCTTTTGGATCGTTTAGTTACCGAATTAAAAACCCTAAAGTGTTTTATCAAAAACTATCGGCTAACAAGGAATCTTACATGTCTTCAGAATTAGAAGGGCAATTAAGATCAACAATTTTAACTTCATTGGCGACCTATTTTGGCAAATCACAAATTTCTTTTTTAGATATGGCAGCACAGCAAGAAGCTTTTTCACAAACTCTAAAAACGGAATTAAGCGGAAGTTTTGAAAACTATGGTTTAAGTCTAGAGTCTTTTTATCTTCAGAGTGTCTCGTTGCCAGAGGAAGTTCAGCAGCAAATCGACAAAATGTCGTCGATGAAAATTACTGGGGACATGAAACAGTTCACTCAGTTTCAAGCTGCCGAAAGCTTAACCAGAGAAGGTGCCGGTGGCAGTTCGGCAGGTGTTGAATTAGCGACAGCATTGGCATTGGGGCAGACGGTTTCAAAATCTATTAATTCTAGCAACGAGCCCGCCCCGTCCAACGATGATGTTCTTAAAACAATTGGCCAGTTACACGATTTGAAAACCAAAGGTGTCATTTCCGATTCTGAATTTGACGCAAAAAAAGCCGAATTACTAAAGCAAATTAAATAAAGGGGTACGTGTGGAAGCAAAAACTGCCGAACAAACAAAAATTGATGACTTATTTTCGACGGAAACGATAAAAAAAGATTTGGCGTTAACCGACAATAAAGCGGTCGTTGCCGGTCAGCCGGTCGAAGCCAAATTGGAAGACAAGGCCAATCAATTTATTGATCGGATTATGAATTTGAATCCACAGGATTTTACTGGTAAAGAAGACAATAAGGCCGCGGTTGATACCTTTGGCCTAGATGTTCAAAGAGAAGCCGCTAGAAAAAGTGAACTCCTAAAACAGCCTGTAAAAAAACTCGCCGACAGATCTACCGAGGGCGGCGAAGTCGCCAATTCCTTGGTAAATTTGAAACTAAAAGTCGAAGAATTGGATCCTAACAAATTTAGCTTTGAACCGGGCTGGGTTTCTAGGACCCTAGGATTTTTGCCTGGCATTGGCGACCCACTAAAAAAATATTTTTCAAAGTTTGAATCGGCTCAAGACGTAATTGCTGCGATTATCAAATCCCTTGAAAATGGGCGGGATCAATTGCAGCGAGACAATGTTACATTGCTTGAAGACCAAAAAGGCATGCGGGAAATAAGTACTAAATTGAGTCAGCTAATTTCACTTTCGCAAGTGATCGACACTAAACTTCAATATAAATTAGATCGAGAAGTGGCGCCCGGTTCGGATCAGCAAAAATTTTTAAGTGAAGAAATTCTATTTCCGCTTCGCCAACGCATAATTGATTTACAGCAACAGTTAGCCGTAAATCAGCAAGGTGTAATTGCAACAGAAATTATCATGCGAAACAACAAAGAACTGGTCCGCGGTGTAAATCGATCCTTAAACGTAACAGTCAGCGCATTGCAGGTGGCAGCGACTGTCGCGATGGCCTTGGCAAATCAGAAAATAGTTTTAGATAAAATAAATAGTGTTAACCAAACTACCAACGATTTGATTGCGGGAACGGCTACGCGATTAAAAACTCAAGGTGTTGAGATTCAAAAACAAGCATCCTCTGCAAGCATAAATATGGATACACTTAAAGTTGCTTTTCAAGACATGAAAACAGCTATGGATGATATTTCACAATTCCGGCAAAAAGCGTTACCTCAAATGGCAGAAGCAGTGATTCAAATGGACAAATTAACTTCGGAAGCTCAAGCCTCGATTGCAAAAATGGACAAAGGAAATCAAGCTAAGCCAAGTGTTTCAATCGAGGGATAATTCAACGTGAAATTTAATATTGAAAAAATTGAACTAGACGGAGCCAGGAAAGCTCAGATTCTTAAAAAGATTCCATTGATGACGAGTAAGAAAATTTTAGTCGTAGGTGATGTGGGCTTAGATGAATACATTATTGGTTCGGTAAAAAGAATTTCACCTGAAGCACCTGTTCCAGTTATGGATGTTGAATCAGAAGAAAAGCGGTTAGGTTTATCTGCCAATGTAGCACAAAATATTACAAGCCTAGGCGGTCAGGTGGGAATCTTGTCCGTAGTAGGAGATGATTTTGGAGCCGAGTTATTAAAGCCATTGTTCAAAGCAGCGAATATACCTTGGGATTTAATTCAAGTCGATTCGCAGCGTCCGACTACAAGAAAATCTCGTGTCATGGCTGGACCTCACCATATTGTTCGAATTGATTATGAATTAAAAAAATACCTTTCAGATTCGATGAGCGAGCGGCTTTTTAAATCGTATTCAGCCACGATCGGAAACTATGACGGCGTAATTTTGCAGGATTATGCCAAAGGCATTTTTGAAGAAAAACTAATTCAACGATTTATTTCTGAAGCCAATCGATTAAAAAAGCCCGTTTTTGTTGATCCACATCGATCACAGCCGCTTGGTTTTTACCAAGGAGCCTCGTTATTCAAACCGAACTATGATGAATCTCTGGTACTTTCCGGTCTTGATTTTGAAGACCTTCGTGAAAATCCAAATAAAATTTATGAGATTGGACAAAATTTACAAAAAAAACTAGTTACAAAAGACATTGTTATTACTCGCGGAAAAGAAGGCATGACCATATTTTCAGGAGACCGGATTACTGAAGTGCCGACTTTTGCAAAACGTGTTTTTGACGTAACGGGGGCCGGGGATACCGTCATTGCTACAATTGGTTTATCGCAAGTGGCTGGATTTTCGCTTAATGAGTCTTGTCTTTTGGCTAATGTGGCAGCGGGCAATGTTGTAAGCAAAGTCGGCTGTGTCCCGTGTGATTTAAAAGAAATGATTGAATTTATTTCACACTAGCTTTTGGGCAAGAAAAAAGGCATATCTTTCTGCATGGAAATAGAGCCTGCTTTACCACCTAATCCACGAAATTTTTTTTCATTGTCTTTGGCTGATCTAGAGGCGCTTTTTAAGGCTTTTGGAAAAGAAAAATTTCGCGCTCAGCAGATTTACAAATGGGTATACGATAAAAATGTATTAGAACCCGAACAGATGACCAATTTGTCGAAAGACTTCCGGGCAGAATTGGGATCGATGCTGGCGTTCACTTTGCCGGGTATCGTAAAGCACTTAAAAAGCCTAGATGGAACTCAAAAATTCTTATTCGATGTCGGCGGCGGCAAAACAGTAGAATCGGTTATTATACCGGCAGAAGATCGCATGACATTATGTATTTCTTCTGAAGTCGGTTGCAATATGGCCTGCAAGTTTTGTTATACGGGAAAACAAAAGTTACAAAAACGATTAACTGCAGATCAAATTGTGGGACAGTTCCTGCAGGTTCAAAACACAATCGGGCCAGAAATAAAACTAACTAATATTGTTTTTATGGGCATGGG
>JAYTTH010000265.1:0-22144 GCA_043745515.1 Pseudobdellovibrionaceae bacterium
CAGGATCCCTCTTATTACCTATCTGCCCATGTGCGATCAACCAAAATTGGAGAATTAGGATTTACTCACTTAGGTTTTGGAATTGGAAACAAAAGCCCAGTATCTTTAAGTTTTTTAAAACCTTTTTCTGACTGGAACGACTGGAATTTTAAATATTACTTAGGAGCTAAATCCAACGAATCTGAAATTAAGAGTTTAATTCAGTTTGATTTTCGACTCTATCTTCAACTATCCGACACCTATCTGTTTGATTATGGATTGTCGGTTCAGAGTTTATCAACTTCGAATTTGGAAGACCTTAAAAAGTCGCAGTTGGACATTGGTTTGGGTCTAACTTACCTTTTTTGATCCCATTTGAAATCATCCATCACTTTTAATTTTTGTATACGGGCCAAATCTATTTCAGAAATATAGCCAGCAGAAATGGAAAACTCGATAAATTCAAAAAACTTATCAAAGTACCCTGACGAATTTAAAAATGCGATAGGCTTATTTACAAGCTTAAGTTGTTTCCAAGTTATCATTTCACAAATTTCATCAAGCGTGCCAAAGCCACCAGGTAATACAACAAATCCATCAGCCCGCTCACACATGATTTTTTTACGATCATGCATGGTTCCTACTTTGATTAATTCATGACATCGGTCATTTCCGACTTCCCAGTCATATAAAAAGTGAGGAATGACTCCGGTTACTTTCTGGCCACTAGAAATTAAGGCATCCGACACGGATCCCATAAGCCCAGTGCTGCCACCACCGTACACAAGATCGTATTTGTGTGTGCGCATCCAGGCGACAAATTCATCACTTGTTTTTGCATGGGCAGGAATGCCGGTTCGAGCGCCGCAAAACAATGCAATCGTTTTCATTTACAGGCGCCCTTGACCAATCAGAAATATTTCTTTGCTAATCTTTCTAGTGGACTCAGGTTTTAAAACTTCGACTTTTTTAAATTGTTTTTTCATAGAATTTTGAAATTCTTTAAAATTATCGCTATGGAATAGCTTACAAACAAAGTGACCTCCACGACGCAAATAGGAATCTGAAAATGCTAAGGCCATTTCACAAAGTTCAAGGGATCGCATCTGGTCTGTTAACTTGATACCAGTAGTTTTTGGAGCCATATCTGAAAGCACCACGTCGACTTTTTCGACATTCAATGCGGCCAATTGTTCTGGCCAGTTAATTTTGAAAATATCTTCGTTGTAAAAAACGTAACGGGTATCTTTAATAGTTACGGGCGTTAAATCAATCCCAATGACTCGGCCTTTATCGCCCATTTTTCTGAGACAATATTGAGACCATGACCCCGGAGCCGCACCTAAATCTACAATTAGGTCACTCTTTCCTACAATTTTACATTTTTGATCAATTTCTTGAAGTTTATAAACTGACCGCGCCAAGTAGTCTTCTGCTTTAGCTTTTTTGAAAAAATGATCTTTAGGATTGTAGGTCATATATTAACGCATAACTGAGTTTACCTACCTTGTCCATTTCAAATGGATAAGATACGATTTACCCTATGGAAATGATAGTCGTTTTAGGAATGTTTTTTATTTTTATAACCATCCTGTTTATTACAATTGCTTTCTATTTTCCAGAATGGCTCGGAATTACAGGCGCTAAAGCAAAAGAAGTTATAGAGTCACATGCCGAACACAGACTTGAAGACAAATCTCAAGACTTAGACCCTAAAAATTAAACTCTATTTCTTTTTGAATAGAACAGTAACAACGTCTTTTAAATCCATTGTAAAGATGTTGTCGTTTTTCCGATTTTTTTTGATCATTTGTTCGATCATGCTTAATTCTCGTTTGGCAGCTAGAAAAGAACTATCCATGGCCAACGCTTTGTCGAAAGATTTTTTCGCATTTAAATGGTCATTGGTAGCTTTATAATAAAGTCCCATTACATAGGGATAAAGATAGTCATACCGTTCGTCCGCCGGGATTTGCATTAGATCAAACTCAATTTCCTTAATGA
Source organism: Pseudobdellovibrionaceae bacterium (assembly GCA_043745515.1). Taxonomy (GTDB): domain Bacteria; phylum Bdellovibrionota; class Bdellovibrionia; order Bdellovibrionales; family Bdellovibrionaceae; genus UBA2316. The sequence continues at coordinate 1,984 of JAYTTH010000265.1, forward strand.
CGGCTTTGTCCTTTTTCTGCATATTCATGCCAAGACGTGCCCAAGCGATATAAATATTATACTGAAACAACGTGCCCGACAATTTCCCAGCTTCCTTCAACTTAACTAAGGCCGACTGAAACTGGCTTAACATTAATTCTTTCTTCGATTCATCTAACAACTGATTTGCTTTGATTCGATTTTCAGCCTCGTTCTTTTCAATTGCTTTTTTCAATTGAATTTTAGCTTCAGGATTTAGCGAATTGATAGCGGTTGAAACCTTATTGTAAAGTTCATACCACAATGCAAAATTTTTGGCTTCTTTTTTCATTGGCTCTTGACCGAGCAAAGTTTCAATTTCACTAGACGCTGATTCTGAATCATTGTACTGAGTTAAGCCCAAGGCTTCTAGCATTTCAAAATCAGTCTTGTTTTGGATCTGAGCTTTCAGTCGGCCCAAATAATCGAAGTGCTCGTCAATATTTTCAAAAGAAACATTTCTTGAAAAGTAAATAAGGCCTTTTGTAACAAGGAAATGCAATGCTTTGTACAGAGCTGCCTGATTGTACTCGGTGACACTCAATAACTCACTCAATGTAGTTCTTTTGTTTAATCTCTCAAATATTCCATCCAAACTTTGCAACAAATGCATCTTCATACTCGGATGATCTGCCTTTAAATGAGCGCTCGGAATAATCTGATGCCCTGCCCACATTACATACAGATTTTTTAACCAGTTGATTGGCAGTTTAGAGGCGATCCAATCATGTAGGTAATTTAATAATAACTCTGAATCAATATTAGGCTGAGTTAATTCAACTTCACTGGCAGAGAAATTTAGTTTTACGTTTTTTTCGGAAATTGTTTTTGATAAACGAACGTTCATTTGTTCGATCATTGTCAAATCCAAAGCGTGAGGGCTCATCAAATTTGACGATATCAAACGCTGCCCTAAGCGTTGATTGTTTTTAGACTGAAGGGCTTTTTGTATATCCGAAGGACTGACATAACCACTCTGGATCAACAATTCACCAATATAAGTCGATTTGTCTTCAACATCGACAGCAACAATACATCCGTTTGAAAAAGCGATTCCAGATACGCTGCCATCGTTGAAATAAATATTTAAATAGCCAGAACTTTTTGTTTCTGTAAGCAAACTATAAATAAAAGGCAAATCATAAGCAGAAATTTCTTCGATACTTTCAATAAGTTTTCGCTTTTCGCGAGTGGAAACCATATCTTTCGAAAAAATTTGATAAAGCATTTTTCGAGGCGGTTCCTTTTTTGTATTTTCCTCTTTTACGATATTGAAAACCTGATCAAGATCAAATGGCTTTTTCAAAAAGGCATGAGCCTGGGTCCGCTTAAGTAAATCTTGAATGGTTGATTTATCAGTGTAGATACCAGACATTAAAACAACCTTGTGTTTACGCTCTGGCTTATCTTTTTTTAGCTTAATAACAAATTCGTCTCCAGAAATACCTGGCAGCAAGCAGTCGGCAAAGATGTAATCTACTTTGTGTTCATTCAAAAGGCCGTTTGCTTCGTCTGCGGAAGAGGCAACAAAGACGCCAATGCCTTTCTTTTCTAAGGCATCTTTCAACGCACTTGTGAGCGTTTTATCATCTTCTAAAATAAGGACTTTACTATTTGACACGATATATTGTCGGTATTTCGAAAGGTGAACTTTAGAATTTAAAGCCAAAACGCTTCAGAGACATCGCACTTAGCCGCGTTAGGACTATCGGAAGGGCTAGAAGAAATTAGCCTGATTTACTTTTTATTTAGAAATTTAAAGTACTTTGATTCAATGACATCCATTTCCATGGCTAGTCCAGTGTCATCAGTCACTTTTTCAGGAGGCAAAACACCAGTTTCACCGAATTCTTTACCGTATCGGAATAATACATTCTTTTCCGCGCCACTTTCGTCGTTGTAATAGGGTACATAAAACGAAAGCACTTTTCCGTTTTGTGGCAAGAAGCCATCCACCATATTAATTTGATCCACAATAATTTTAGGGCAATTAACATAGGTCATTTTTGCTTTTGAATTGGTCCCAAGCCATTTAATCCACTCACGGATGCCGCAGGAATTAATATTTTTAACACTATTCAAATCCAGTTCCATTTGATTTAAACCGCCCAAACTATAAACTGAAAAATCGACATCTTCATCTATGGTACCAGAAATCGAAATTTTTGCCGCATCCGCATTTTTATCTATTTTCAATTCAAACTTAGACATAAATTCCTCTACACATTTAAATTTTTTATCCCAAAAAAGGTAACATCATCTACCAGCGTAGATCCACTTCTATAAGTTTGCATTTTATTTACAAATCTTTCAATAAAAACATCGACAGTTGGATAGTCGGATTGGGTCTCTACGATTGCCTTAAGGAAATCACGCTCGCCCCATGCATCGGTCTTTGCATTTCTGATGTCTGTGACACCGTCCGTGTAAAAGAATACAAAATCCCCATATTCAAACTCTACTGAGGTCTCATCATACTTAGTATTTCGATCCTGCCCCAAGCGTGGATTATTTACTTCATTTAGCGGTATCAAATCTTTTTTCTTTACTAAGGTAGATTTCTTTTTAATTAGATAAGGCGATTCATGAGACGCATTCGCATAGCTGAGGGTCTTTTTCGCCGGGTCGTAACAAGCGATAAAAAAAGTCATCATAAGGCGCCCTTTGGATACCTCATAAATACATCGATTCAAATACTCCATTGCTGATGCAGGACCTACATCGAGGGACTCTATAATTGCAGCGGCCGATTTGGCTGCACTTGTAATTAGGGCGGACGGTGCACCATGCCCAGTAGCATCCCCAATCCAAAAAAATACTCGATTATTGATCTTACAGTAGTGCCACCAGTCCCCGCCACATTCGCTGGCCGGCTCGTAAAATCCAGAAATGGCCACCTTTTCAAGGGTGGAATTCGCGTCAGGAAACAAGGTTTCCTGCACCGTTTTGGCCGTTTGCAATTCATTCTGCATCCGAGCATTTTCCGCTGTTTGCGCCAATAGCCTCGATACTTCTTTAGCCATTAAATTGAAATTGTCTGCCAAAACTCCAATTTCATCCGATGTTTCCACTTTCACCTGAACATTAAACTGACCTTGGCTCACTTTTTCTGTAGCTTCAAACAATTGGGTAAGCGCATTTGTTACAGAACCTGCGGCAAACAGCGATACAATCGCAATCAGAGCAATTAGCAATATAAAAAAAACTACGGATTTTTTTAGCAATTGATCTAGCGCTGACAAAGCCAGTTCTTTTTTTACCGCTGCGAGCACATAGGAATCTCCAAATCCAATTTCTGAAAATGAGATAATCATTTCCTTTTTCTCGATACTCAGGGACTCTTCTACGCCTTGCTGAAAACGATTTTCTTTCGATTTAAAAAATTTTAAATTAAAAAGCTTTTGAATCTCCTTTTCAGATACCGAACTTGGGCCCATCACAATTTGCCCAAACTGATTAATCAAAAAAAGCTGCTGAGCCGCGCTGGTCGAAAAAGTATCGTAAAACTCATCAACTTTCATCACTACCGCAAAATAGACAGCGGCTGTTCCAGCGATTGGTGTCGTTTTTTCTATAAAATAGATCCTCCCAGTCTGATCCAAACTGTATAAAATTCTTTGATTGCCTTTAACATACTGAATTTCATATTTGATTTGGGTTTCTACTTTATTTTTTACTGCTTCATTTTCAGTCTTACTTCTTGTCAAAAAGTTTAAAAAGGAAACTTTTTTGGTCACCTCATCCACTTCATAGGCCAGAATTGCATCCGTACTCGAATCGTTTTCAAAATGGCTCTTGGAAGAAGGGCCAAAAGATTTTGTCGACACAAAGTCTTGAAAAACTACTTTGTTGTTTGAAATAACTCCGGATATCAGAACTCGTAATTGCTGCGAAAGCGCTTGGGATAAATTGCCAGACGAATCGTAAATATAGGCAATTTTATCTTTCGTAAATATGTTCATTGCGAGCATAACATAGGCAAATAAAGCAACGCTTGGAATTCCCGTCAGCAGTATCAATATTTTGTATTTCAATGAGAAGGTTCTTTTCTTCACTCTTTGATTTTAAAAGGAACTGGCCCGAAAGATAACTAATTAACGCAAGATCCATCCGGACTGGACTTTTGAATGGCAAGACTAGTAACAAAAAAAGCCAACGTCTGGACTTTTGGCAGTTATGATTTTCATTTTTTTAGACGATAGCAAGTAGTAATGAAATTTAAATTTAACAAAGTTGATAAGCTTATTCTATTTATCTCATTGGCGGTAGTTATCGTTTTTTCATACTTTTTGTATGACGATTCGTTTTTGTTTCATGATCGACAATCCAATAATTCTAAAATTGGTAATATTAAAACAGCAGAGAATGACGTAAGACTGCGAGCAAGCGATAGTTTCACTTGGAATTCGGCAAAAAAATCCGAAATTGTTTTCGAACGAGACAGCGTCTTTACTGGCAAGAAATCCCAAACCCAAATTGATCTAATTGACGGTTCAAAAATTTTCCTGAATGAGAACTCCCTTGTCACTTTGGTAGCAAAGAACGGAAGCCTAGAACTAAACTTGAGATATGGGGATATCAAAACTCAACTTAACCCAACATCAAAATTGGAATTAAAAGCCGGTTCTCAAAAAATATATTTAAACAAAGGTTCGGATTCTTCTACACTAGAGATTAAGAAACAAAAATTTGGTATGACCAAGATTAAATTGCTAACTGGTTCTGCTACTGTGAAACACTCTTCTAGCGAAGTTCCGGAGGTTTTGGTTGTCGAACAAACAGTTATAGTAAAACCTACAGGTTCCATTCAAAAAAGCAATCCTGGATCCATTGAGTTACTTACGCCGAACAATGTCGAGTTTTATCAGGGAACTTTAGAGAAAGGTTTTTATCTAGATTGGCACAGTCAAAACATGGAAAAAAACAATTTACTTATTAGCAAAGACCAAGCTTTTAAGGCTATGGTGGTTACCGAGTCAGGTATAAAAACTAAAGTATTTGTAAAGGATCTGCCAACCGGGGTTTATTTTTGGAAAATTACAGGAACTGACCTAAACGCGTCTCCATTTGCTTCGGAAATTAGAAGTTTTAAAATTTTAGTTCTAGAAAAAATTTCAATTATTGAGCCACCAGCTCAAAAAAAATGGAACGTTGAAACTTCGGGAAACATTGCCGACTACAAAGAAAAAGTAAAAATCTCTTGGACCAATCTGTACGATACTGTCCAAGCACAGATTTCCGAAACTCCCGATTTCAAAAGTCCAATTTTGGACAAAGAATTTATTAAACAGTACGAATTCGAAAATAGTTTCACCGGTGGAACCTATTTCCTGCGTGTCAGAGGAAAAAAGTTAGGCAATTACACTAACTGGAGCGACATTCGAACGATAGAAATCAACGTTATGGCCAAAGGACTCGTTAAACCAGGAGCGCCTGTTCTGCTTACAAAGCACCTGACCTTCCATTCGGCGCCGGTCCGATCGCCATCGTCTCTAAGTCCAGCGGTTATAAAATGGCAAGGCGATACAGCGGCCGATCGCTATGAACTCGAAGTTTCATTGAAAGATCCTAAATTTACTAAGGCAATCCGTATTCCCGTTAAAAATACCAAAATGGATTACATTCCAAAAAATGTGGGAACGATTTATTATAGAGTTAGATCGATCAGCAGTGATAATTTACCAAGTGACTACAGCCAAACTGGAGAATTGCAAACAAAACTATTTGCTCCTAAACTAACAAAGATCGAAAGCGTCATTCGCAAAAGCAACAACCCAGAGAGCATTCCACCACCTGTCCAATTTAAATTGGACTGGAGCCCAATTCATTTAGCAGGCAGTTATACTGTAGAATACGCCAATAACAGCACGTTTAACGAATTGGAAAAATTTACTGCGACGGCAAATAATGCTACTGTTACCGTTTCCAAAACCGGCCCCTACTATTTTCGAGTAATCGCTTCTGATATAAGCCAGTCCGTAAATTCAGAGCCTTCGAATATTGAAAATTCACAATACAAATTTATCAAGCGCCTAGGTAAACCGGTATTAATTGAACCTAAAAACAAAATGACCGTATTTTTGCAAAAAGAAATCGAGCCCTTTATTTGGTTAAACTGGGATTCAACAGTAGATCAAAAGAAATTCGAAATTGAAATTGCTTTGGACAAGAGCTTCAAACAAATTGTGACTAGAAAAAACTTGGACGAAAATCGATTTCTAATAAAAGACAAACTTCCACTTGGGAAAATCTACTGGCGAGTACGTCAGTTGGCTGACAATCCTGATCTCATTTCAGACTGGACCGAACCTCGGGAGTTTCAACTCATTCATAATAAAAATGAAGGCGTATTTAAGTGAGTTATGCTTTATTTGATTCACTACTTGAGCCCGTTTTTGTATTGAATTCTGATGGACATATCATCTATTGCAATGAACCGGCTGCGACCATCTGCGGATCGACTCCAAGAAAAATGGTCAGGTCCAAACAGCTGTTAGATCAAGTCCTTCGATTTGAGGCTCCGCTTGAATTTTTATCGGAACTAGAAAAGCTAACTGGCCCGACACCTTACAAAGAGATCAAATTTACTACTGATTTCTATGAGAATGGCAAAGCACAAATTACTATGCAGCCCTGCTCTTTTAACCCTGGCGGCAGCGAATATTTGGTATTCTTTCGCGATGTTACGTTAGAGGAAAGATTGCAATCTAAATATCGCGCTGAACTTGAACAAAAAGAGTCTTATATTGAAGAATTAAAATCGGCCAGAAATCAGTTGGAAATCTATTCAAAGGATTTAGAGTCTCTGGTAAAAAAGAGAACGGCCGAAATTCAAAATTTAAATATTCTAATGAAAGCCCTACTAGACAGTTTAAATCAGGCTTTTTTTGTGTTTGATCAAAAAGGAATCTGTGCTCCCGTTTATTCTAATGCCTGCCTCGATTTACTATCAGTTGCGCCAGCCGACATGAAAGTTTGGGACGTTTTAAAAATTGATACATCTAAAATAGAAGGATTTAAAAACTGGCTTTTCACAGTTTTCAGCGAGCTTCTGCCTTTTGATGACCTCAAGCCGCTAGGCCCGAATTCGATTTCTCACGCTCAGAAGTCCATTTCGCTAGAATATTTTCCGATTCGAAATGAAGACAATTCAATTGAAAAAATAGTTTGTGTAGGTTCTGATGTAACTGATTTAGTCACAGCCCAAAAACAAGCCGAAGAAGATCGCGAAAAAGTTCAATCCATTTTGAAAATGATACAAAATCGCCGAGAATTAAAAATGTTTCTCCTGGAAACAAAAACACAAGTTCTTATGCTGGACAAAGAGCTTTCTAAAATTGCACAAAATCCAACACTGGCGCGAGACGGTATCTTAAGAGTCTTGCACACGATCAAGGGCGGTGCGGCTACTTTTTCATACAATACTTTAAAAGATGCAGCTCACATTTTAGAAGAAAAAATGAGTCCCCTTGAGGGTCGCTCTTTACCAACAAATGAAATTCAAGTTTTAAATAGGAAAATACAAAACGAGACTGGCACTATTATTTCATTTTACAAAGACGTGTTTGGTGACCTTACACCTCCTGATGACGAAACAATTACGTTCAATCCTGAAGATATCAAAAGTTTAATGCACATGAATGATGCCGACAACATACACAGATTTATTGACGAGCGTATCTACACTCAACCAGTAAAAGCACTAATCGCGCAATTTCCAATTGTTATAGAAAAAACAGCGCATTTGTTAAATAAAACCATTGCCCCACTTGAAATAAAAAATGATTTTATTCGTGTACCATTGAAAGCTTTTGATCCCTTTTTCAATAGCTTTATTCATGTGCTTCGAAATTCTGTTGACCATGGTATTGAAGCCCCATCAATCCGATTGGAAAATGCAAAACCAGAACAAGGCGCCCTATCACTAGAATTTTCGTTAGCAATTAATTCAGACGGCAAAAAACTTCACGTTGTTTACAAAGACGATGGACAAGGTGTAAATCCAAAACACATTCGAAAAAAACTAGACAAACTTAATATTCCGCATTCACACATTAATGACGCTCAAGTTATTTATTTTATTTTTAACCCGTCATTTTCGACTCGTGATGATGTCACAGAAACTAGTGGTCGCGGAGTTGGATTAGACGCTGTCAAATACGAAGTCGATCAATTGGGTGGCTCGATTAAAATCAACACTCAGCTTGGAAAATTCACAGAATTTGTTTTTGATTTGCCTTACCCCGCCACGGCAACAGAAAAAAAACAAGCGGCCTAGAAATAGAATTCATGTTTAACTATTAAAAATTTATTTCTTAAAATGTTTCTGATAGGCCGTTTTCAATTTAGCTTCAAAAATTTTTCCTGAAAATGGTTTTACAATATACTGGGATACTCCGGCCATAACAGCCTCAGTGACTTGCTCGCGGTCGGCTTCGGAAGTCAGTAGTATAAACGGCAATTGTACAAAATTTGATGCCGATCTAACTTTTTTAAGTAGCTCGAGGCCCTTCATTTTAGGCATATTCCAATCAGAAATTACAAGTTCAATAGGATTGGCCTGTGCGAACTGAGTTTCAATAACTGTCCAGGCATCATCACCATCGCTGGCTTCCATAATTTCTGTGAAATTCATAGTGCGTAGTTGGTTTTTCACCAAGTCTCTAATTGAGGCCATATCATCCACTACCAGCACTCGTGTATTCGTCGGAAACATAGGACCTCTTTAAAATATCCAAAGGTAATCGGCCCGTGGGCCAAACTCTGGATTGGGCGTTACTTCATTCTTTAATTCTTCATCAGAATAATCGCTATGGTCAACTTGACTTAGGGTTAGTATCGAAGACACACCACGCGCCTTCAATCTATCCGCGAGGCCACCACCATATTGAACATGAAATTCTCCAACGATTATTACAAAAACATGACTTGGATTCTTCGATAAAAAATCAACCGTTTGCCAAGCCATTGTTTCATCCCAAACACTTTGCGCTGCAAAATAGTTGTCCATGGCTTGTTTCGAAGGAACATGTGGAGCCATCACCAAATCAAATCGTTTCCGATACGATGCGCGCCCCAATTGAAAACCGGGGGGCAATAAAACTGCCTCTTCAGGGCTCAGGCTGAGTAGCCCAGATTTTGAAATCTTTGCCGTTAATTGCCGCGGCGCATTTATTCCTCGAGTCTGCTCGTCTTGAGCCAGTAATGGGAACTGAGCCAGCTCTCGATAGCCGTCGAACGGGGCCGAGCCCCACTCGGATTGCCTAATAAAATCAGTTTCGCTCAACTGTCCTTGCCTAAAGAGATCAAGGGGCCCCTGTGCCGTGTAGGAAATAAATTCTAGGCCTACGGAAACCGTGAGTCCCCTGAGTCTCAAAGCGTTCAAGACTTCTAACTGCGCGTACTGAGCTTTAGAATTGTAATGTTTTTCTCCTATTATGAGTACGGTTCCGGGCAGAACTTGGCTTGTAATCGATGCCAAACTTTCAGGATTCAATTGAACCCCTGACAAATAGCCCACTGGCACCGAAACCGATTCAAAAACCCAAAATAAAGATAGTAATAAGGTACTTACAAGATTCATATTTCCCCCAAAGCCGTCATACCAAACTACTCTAACACTTTTATTGAGCAGATTTAAAGAACGGAAATTAAAAACAAACCGACAATTGATGTTGCTAAATACAAGTGAATTTGCTACTAGCTTTAAGTTGATATTTCAGAATTAAAGAGGTTTTTATGGCTAAGAAATCAGGTCGAATTATTGTTACTTTAGAGTGCACAGAAGCACGCGCTCTAGGTAAACCCGTATCACGTTACACAACAACTAAGAACAAGCAAAAGACTCCGGGACGTATGGAACTTAAAAAGTACAACCCAAATCTTCAAAAGCACACTGTTCACAGAGAAACCAAGTAGTTAATGATACTCACTGACCAAAGAATCCTTCAGTGCATTGCCGATGGTTCTATAAAAGTAGAACCATTTCAGCGTGATTGTCTTGGCAGTAACAGTTATGATGTACATTTGGGCAAGACTCTGGCCGTTTATAAAGATTCTGTTTTAGATGCGAAAAAGCACAACGAAATTGAGACTTTTGAAATTCCGCCTGAAGGCTATGTTCTAACTCCCGAAAATTTTTATTTAGGTGTGACTTTAGAATACACAGAAACTCACAAACACGTGCCATTTTTAGAAGGCAAATCATCTGTAGGGCGCCTAGGGATAGATATTCATGCGACTGCAGGTAAAGGTGATGTCGGTTTTTGTAATCACTGGACACTGGAAATTTCTGTAAAAAAACCTGTTCGTATCTATCCAGGCATGCCTGTGGGACAGATTATTTATTTTGAAATTCAAGGCGATTTGCTAACTCCGTACAATACGAAAAAATCAGCCAAGTACAATGAAATTAAAGCCATTCCCGTCGAATCAATGATGTGGAAAAATCAATTCTAAAAGTTTATTAGTTACAAAATTCCCATAGGAAATTGCCATTTCTTTTTTCATGTGAACACCGTCGTCTTGATTGGCCTTATGATCTCCACACGGTATGATTTTACTTTCCCGTGCAATGAGTTGCTGAAATATTTGGCTTCGAACGCGAAAATCGGTGTCCACCGAAAGCAATGGGGGTTCGACATATATCAAAGTGTTTGCCGAAATCTTTTTTAATACCGACTCGATTTTCGGAAAAAGATTTTGTTTATAGTCCAGTTTTTTTCTTATGCATTCGACAATATCATTTGTGCCAAGCGCGATAATAAAAACGTCGTTTCTAAGAAAGCTAAATGACTGACCCAATGCTTTTGGATCTTTTGAAAACACAGGTTCTTGATCAGGAAGCTTTTCAAAATTCTGGATATTTAATGTCTCTGGATTGTGCTCCCAATCGGTTAGATTCTGAAGTCTAAGCCCGCTGAACGCTAAAAAATGGGCTGAAACATTTTGTTTTTGAAAGCCTGCAGAAACCGTTTGACCAAAGGTAAGCACAGTGTGGGAATCTCCGATGAATCTTACTTTACGAGACTTTTTGTCATTCATAAATCGACTCAATTAACTTTTGAGAAAAAATGTCGGCACCCCAATAGGTCAAATGGATCCCGTCGGAAACTCGCATTTTCACAGTTTTTTTGCCAGGCTTTTTTGAATCGGTCGTCCAGGTATCTGTATACTTAGATTTTCTAGTAAACCAATTTGAAACCGACACAAATTGAGCGCACAAAGGCTGAGCCTTGATTTCTTGTCGAACCACTTCGTTGAGTGCCCGCATTTTAGAATCAAAGGTTTCCGATTTCATTTTTAGCGATCCTATCCAATACATTTGTTTAGACTTACTGCAGGCTTTTTGAATCAGAGTGTGAACTCGCGACGCGTATTCTGTTCGCCATTCTTTGGAGTCAAATACGACCACCTTTTTATCTACAACCAAATTTTGAGCATCATTGGTCCCAAGGAAAACAATGACCTTTTCAAACTGCTCTTTAGCGCTATCGACATAACTTATCCAATCAAAAACATCTGGTCTTGAAAGTCCAGTACCTGACTGTGATTTAGCTTCGATCACAATCGTTTCATCCCGTTTTGAAAGATTGCGCTCAAAATGTTCCTGCAACCCCGATTTCAAAATGGAATCTCCGACAATAAGGACACCCCGTTTTGCCTTAAGTTCAGTCCCATCATCGACAATATCTTCGATCAAATCCATCTCTGCCGAATTTCCATCTTCTGATAACAATTCAGGGTCTGGATCTATGGCAGCTATCTTTCGATCTGAAGGCAAGTCCGGCTTCATAGGATTCATTTCGGCAGCTATCACTGCAACGGCGATTTGATTTCGATTAAAAAATCGATCTCTTATACTAGAACGCAACGAATTTAAGTGAAATTCTTCGCCTACGTCATTCAAAGCACGAGTTAACTTCAAAAACGTCGCCGTTGTTGGAGTGGCCTCTTTTTGCTGAAGCCATTCATTTAAGGTTGAAAGATTCAGAAAAAATGCAATAGCCAGAGTCATCTTTAAGATGGCCCGTGATTCTGATAGGTTTTTATAGCTTTTTTCTAAACCCATTTAAAACCTAAAGTAAATAAAAGGGGCAATACCCTCCGGCATCAACGCCGTAATTAAAGTAACCATCAAAGCAAAAACTACGGCATAAGCCAAAGCGGGAAGCTTTAATAATCGATCAGAAATTGAAAACGACCTAAGTGGTTTGAAAAAATGAAAACTCATCCCAATTGCAAACAATGACAAATAAAAAGGAGTGACTTTTGTCGATGATTTGGAAAAATTGAATAGTTGCCCTAGGACTTCAAAACTCTTTCCAAAGCTTTCCGAGCGAAAGAAAATCCAACCAAAACATACAAAATTAAAAACTAGAACTATTTTTCCAATTCGTTTCCAAAAGCTTCCACCATCCGAATCGAGCCCGTACTTTTTTTCAATGGCCAAGCCAAAACCATGTAGCAAGCCCCAGGTTATAAAATTCCAAGAAGCCCCATGCCAAAGCCCCCCAAGTCCCATTGTAATAATTAAATTCTGATAGGTCTTCTTCTCAGAGGTACGGTTTCCGCCCAAAGGGATATACAAGTATTCGCGGAGCCAGCGACTCAATGAGATATGCCAGCGCCTCCAAAAGTCTTTAAGGCTGGCAGCACGATAGGGTTGATTAAAATTCGTAGGAAACTGATAACCCAGCAAATAGGCGAACCCAATCGCCATATCGCTGTACGCGCTAAAATCACAGAAAATTTGCACGGCATAGCTATAAACTGCGAACAAAATGTCGAATGATCCATAATTTTTTGGATGTTCAAAAATCGGATCTACGATATCCAATCCCAAGTAATTCGCTATGATAGTTTTTTTAAACAGACCCAGCAAAATCAAAATAATTGAAAATAAAAAAGGAATTTCCGACGATTTGGGCGGGGCTTTTAGCTGAGGTATGAATTCACTAGCTTTAACAATCGGCCCAGCCACCAAATGCGGAAAAAAGGAAATATACAGTAGAACATCCAATAGGCTGTTTTTAAATGTCAGATCTTTACGGTATATATCTACTAGGTAGGAAATCCCCTGGAATGTAAAAAAGGAAATTCCTAGAGGAAGAACAAAATTCATGTAGATGTCGTCTTGCCAAGCAAAGGTCATCCCAAATCGAGTAAACACGTCCACTATCATTCCGGCAAAAAAATCAAAATACTTAAATATGCCCAGCAAAATTAAGTTAGCCGCGACTGTAATCATTAGAATTATTTTTTTTACTTTCGGATCCTCTTCCACCCCTATCCATAAACCAAAAAGAAAGTTTAAAGTGGGACTTAATATTAAAATCGGCAAAAATCGAAAATCTAAAGTCGCATAAAAAAAATAAGAGGCTGCCAAAAGAAATAACTTTCGATACGAATTATTGAAAGAAAGTTCCCAACTAAAATAGAAAACAACGGTAAAAAATAGCGCAAATTCAAGGGTTGGAAATAGCACACACTCTCCTGATATTTTTATCGGAGAGTTTTACTAAATTATTTAGAACAACACAGGTTTCAAAGACACGACCCGACTTTTATTTCGATTTACAATTTCGACGTGCAGGCCGGCTCTTCCTGGACAGAGGGTGAGGTTGAAACCATGTCAGAAATAATTCCTAAGATTTTTGATATCTGACTGCGATTGGCAGCCAATGTATAATCATCTTTCAAGTAGTTGGCTTTCCAGTCTAGCCATTTGGTCACATTAGGGTCAAACAAACACAGCAATACAAAGGGCTTGTTGCATTCTGGAATTTTTCCATATTTTAGGATGTAGGTAAACATCGCTTCTAGGTCTGTGTCTTTAATGGTGCCATCTTCAAGCTGTTTACGGGCCACCTTGCGAAGAAGAAAGGCAAAATATGGATAAGCTTTCAATCCTTCTTTTTTATCAATAAACCCGTCACCGTTTGCGTCAAATTTAATAAAGATAGATTCCCCATACTGCAAAATATGAGGAAACAGTGAGGCATCAGACAGGGACACTTTTAGATCTGGCCGAGGTTTATACCCAGCAGATTTTAAGTTGTTCAAAAACGCTTGTTCCCATTCTGGCGCGCTTTCTGTTTGAGAATACGTAACAAACGACGGCATCGAACTTAATACTTTGGTGATATTTTTCTTATAAGAAAAACGAAGGCAGGCCAAATCCACCAATACATCTTTATTAACCCGGGTCGACTGACATTCCGCCGCTATGTATTTTCTTGCTTCGGCTTCAATAGCAAATCCGGAAAAAATATAGTTAATCAATTGAGAAAGTTCTTCAAAACTCACGGTGTCGTTGCCGTCAGATTTTGGCAAAAACAAATTAGCTTCAATAAATCGAGCATCAATAAAACCAGTACTCGAAGACTCCGATATAATGTCAGCGTCCACCAGGATGGGTTTTAGATCCAAAAAGGCTGCCTTCACCTGGCAATTGGTCAAAAGCAAATTGGCGGTTTTGGTATCTGTCTTTGCATAAGACCGCATCAAAATGCCCGCTAAAAATCGATTAATATTATATTTTTCCAGTGTATTTTTATCATACAACGGATTTGCGTTTTTCTTAAAAAATATTTTATTGTCCGAGGTCACGGTTAGAGGAAAGGGCGTTTCAAAATTCTTTACAAATTCAGTCATTCCTAATTTAAAATTTGGATTAGCAGAATCTAAAACCGACTGCTTAAATCGTTGAAGAAGAAACTTATAATCAAATCGCTGGTTCATTTTATTTTCAAAAGCTTCGTGAATAAATATATTAATACCTAAGAAATTATCTAATTCTCGATAAATTTGTTCGACATGGTAAGATTCCATTCCATCAAATTTAATTTGCTTATTTTTTAGTTCTTCGGGAATCAAAATTTTAGTTAGGAACAATTGAAGTACGGATCCTATCGTAGATTTCCTGATCGCTTTAGGTATTAAATCTAGATTTGCCATTTCATCTACAAACGAGTTCAGTTCGTAGTTTGAAATGCGTTTTGATTTGCGCTGATCGATGGAATTTTTAAAAAAAGTAACAATATTAAATCCAAAGTCTTTCAATTTTACTTGAAAATCTAGGTCATTAAACAACATCCGCGATTTACTTATAAAATAAAAATAATCAAGATAGATACTAAATAACTGACTGCTTTTTTTTACTAATTTTACCAGATCAGTTTTAGAAAGTTCAATTTGATCACACGAACTTTTTAAAGTATGGTTTTGGGCGTCTAAAACCACGTCGGTCGTTAGTTGCATAAGGCACGAATACTCTAACAATGTTTTCCCTAAAGATCCCTCTTTGCCTGCCGGTGGATAAAGCCGGTCCAATTCATTGACCAAATTAACTAAACTCCTAAGATCATAACCATTTTCAAAATGAAATTCATTTGTAAGTTTGTCGACCACTTCATCCATGTTTTTTGTGGCCTTGCCAAAATAGTCAAATGAATCCGCTTGGGTCAAAAGCTCGGGGTGCCAACTGAATCCATAAAATTGGTAATACGGGACAAATTTCTCTACAATTTGTTTCAACAAATCAACTTTCTTTTGCGCTCGCAGAAAATCATCTTTTTCAAAGCCATTTTCAGTACCCCCAATAAATACCTTTTTGACTTTCATGGCTTCGGCAACAAAAACCGGTGATGTTTTTAAAATTGGCCAAATATTAGAAAAACTTTGAAATAGCTCTTCTAATTCCTTTTTGGAAACTTGGTGCGAATCCTTAAAACTGATTAAGTCGTACAACATTTGAAATACTTCTTCGACGGTGCGGGCCGTGTAGGCCAATCGAAGGCTGGTGGATTCAGGATCCAAATCTTTAATAAAGTAGAAGTAGCGCAAAAACTGAATATACCCGCGCGAGCCCATCAACAAAAACAGGTCCCATTCATTGTCCTTTAAAGACTCTTCATCGCCTCCATTTATTGATTTTTTCAATTTTTTAATCAAGGGCAAATAGTTTTTAACGGTGTCTACCCAACTCCAGTTTCCACCAACAAATTTGCCTAGTTCTCCAACTAGAGAATGAAAATCCTCGAAAAAATAGACGTTATCTTTTTTGTAAATCAAATCGCTTATTCGTTGAGCTAATTTTACTAAGTTTACATTAACGGCTTCAAAATCAAGAAGGCTCAATTCCGCCGCCTTTAATTTATTTTCCCAGCGCAAAGTCAAAATTTTCATTGAAGGATTTATATCTTTTGAGATGTCTTTCAAATTTGACATCAACTGTATAAGCCGATCTAGCTCTTCAGGGCTGATGTATTCCAGGTTTCCACCTAAAAATAGCTTTTTAAACTTCATCAGCTGAGTTTGCAATTCTGCAGAAACCGCTGTTTGCGAAGCTGCCGTTGGATCTTCATTTAAAAAATTATCTTCTACAAATTGGGCAATTTCGGCAGGCGAGCATTTATCGCGTATTTTACAGCGTACTTTCGATTTAAAATCCTTAACCATTGAACCAAAACAATCCCAGCCGGCAGAAAGCTGATCATCTTTGGCATCGCCCGTAAAAAATTTGGAAAGCGTTTCTGTAGCCGTATTAAAGCAACTATCGGCTTTGTATTCTGGAATCGAAGCTTGCGGAGGTGATTCGCCAATCTTTAAATTACACGATAAAAATGTCCAGGATAACAAAACGACCAGAAGAAGTCGAAACATCTGCTTAAAACACATAGGTCACCCCTGCGTAGACTCTATCATTGGCCCGATTTTGATTTAAAAATGTTGAGGCATTATTTTCATCATCAACAGAAATAAAATCACCGCCGACTAAAACAGCCCACTTTTTTACAGGATAAAACTGAAATTCTGTGTTGACCAGTGAACCATGTTGACTGAAGTCCCTTAGATAAGAAAACTTAGTCGTAAAATCACGATTGAATAGCTTAAATAATTTTCCTTCAGTTTTAAAGAGCATAGAATTATAAAAATAAAAGCGTTCATCAAACAAGGTGAAGCTGTCTTTTTCGCCTTTTGAATTGATATCAGTGATTGTCCCGCCGTAGATTCGCAAATACCCGAGTTGAATTTTTAAATCCTTAATAATTGAAGACTCGATATTATTTTCGACCATAAGTGAATAACCACGCATTGGTTCTAAGGTTTGAATCACCCAATCGTCGACGGGAATTTTTGGTTTAGGAGAATCTTCGATGTAAGAGGCAATTAATCGCAAGTTTTTAAAAGAATACCCGACATCAAGAGACAATAAAGAATGATAGGTCACATCGGGCGATACGACGACTTTTACGCTTTTTTCACCGGCTTGGGCATAGCCTTCACGGCGAAGAAGTAAATCATTGACGGGTTTATAGCCAGCGCTTTGATTAGACCAAAAGCCCTGCGTTTTGTCCCCGACTGACATATTGAAGCCTACACCTGGTCTTGAAATAAGGCTGCGAATTTCAGGAACGGACAAATCATAACTGATTGTTTTAATTCTGCCGTTGAAATCATATTTATTAGATGGCTTTCTAAACCAGCGACTATCTGAAACCAGCTCGCCACTTTCTTCACGGACATCAATGCCCATATTAGGAATAAACAAAGGCGTCGTCAGAGCTACAAATTGGAAGTCTGAGCGCTGGTATTCAAAAAATGCCCCGGTTAAACCTTGCTCTTCTGGGCGCAAATAATCGATCGCGTACTTTGGTTGCCAAAGACTTGTCTTCCAGTAGTTGTCTAAAATACTCCAGTCGACTTTTTTTCGACCGACAATAATTTTGAAAAAACTTTCAAGTCGATAAAAAAGAAAAACTTCCTGAATGGAATAATTGGATGATCCATAATTGTACTTACCCGCCTGAAGATCCGCTCCGTAGCCCCAATGCGTATCATAGCTCAAGCCGGTAAGGCCTAGTCGTGCCGATAAATATTGCTGGCGATTTAATTTTTCTTCGCCAGGCAAGGCCGTAAAATAATCCATACTTTCAAAGCGAACGATTCCAAAAAAATTATTGGAAGCTGGAACCTGGGAACTTGTATCTAACGAGTAAAATTGACTTGAATAAAGCGAAGCCTGGGCCCCAAAAGAGAGACTGAAAATGACAATAAACAGCAAAAAATGGAAGCGCGAACGGTGGTCTTGGATCATTCTCTTTTATTCTCTCATATCAAGCGTTTGGAAGTAAAAATGGAATGTTAGCTCCAGACAATAAATGATTATTTCCCGACCAATTTGCGACTTAAATCGAATTGAGCTGTAAAAATTTCCAGGTTGCCTGTCATACAAAAGTCGCATAGGTGGAGAATTTTTACAGACTGAGGACCCGCTTAGTCAATCTAAGCCTTTGGGTTCCGAAGGACGTCAAGGCAGTGGCTGACCATAAAATCGGGATCATCCAAGGTCAAATCATGTCCAGCCCAAGGGTGAATTTTCGGCGCGAGATTTAATCTCTGGCTCAAATTCAACGTATTTTCGCTGTGAACCAAACGATCGTTCGTGCTCACGACAAAATTGAGCTTTTTGTACCGCTCGAGTGCTGGATTGTATCGAGTCTTACCGGCCACAATCAATTGCCGAACAAAATTGATTCGCTCGACTGGAAACTGCCGGGCGAGTGCTATATATTCAGGCAATACTGCCGCGTGTTCTTTGAGATTATTGGACGTCATTTCTAGAATCATTTTTTCACGAGTTTCTAAATCAGAAAAGAAAGATTTAGCAATTTTAGGATAGTTTATATAATTAAGCCTTTTGTAAAAAGGTCCAGTGTCACCTAAAGAAGTATTCATGATAAATGCAGATTCGACTTCGTCAGGGTGATGCACCAGCCAATCCAATGCTATCATTCCACCCAAGGAAATAGCGATGATGTGAATCCGCTCGAGCCGCCGCGCCTGAAAGCGCAAATCGTCCGTGTACTCATCTAAACTTAAAGGACTGCGTTCTTTATTGCGACGCCCATTTCCGGGCAAATCAAAAACATGTACTGTGTCGTTAGGAAAAGTGGCTGCCAGTTTTTTTGGAAACGTGTGCCAGTGAAAACTACCCCGAATGAGTCCGCGAATAAGAATCCAGTTTCTATTTTTTTCCATACCATTTTTCCATTGCTTGGGATCGATGCCGATCAAGCTCCTCTGCAGACTTGGGGTACCAGCTTTGAGGGGAATACAAAGCTCGAATTAAAAACTCAAAAAATGTGTTGTGACGACGAAGGGCTCGTTTATAACGGTGAGTTTTTACTGGATTGTAGGCGCCATCAGCAGTGAACAGCTGCATAGGGTTTTTCTTCACCCACATCCAAGAACCCATTTCCAAACACAATGGCAAATAAACGGTCTGACTCTGATTTAAACTCTTTTTCCAATCATAGAGGTAGTCCCACACATCACCGTGGGTTAAATAGGCTTGCGGTTCAATTTTATAAAAATGATTGGGATACGTTTTATTCATCAAACCAATAAAGGAATCAAAATAGGCTAAATCTCCGAATGGCTTTCTGGTTTTTGCATAGGGAAACCAGATTTGATCCTGAAAACCAAAACCAGAATGAAAATCCACCGTCACCGCCACTTTGGCGTGTTCAATTTCTTTTTTTACATGAGTTAATAGCGCCAAAGTTTCTGGTTCGATGTGATCGCCACGAAACCAGGGCAACCGATTAGAAATACGATGGCCTCCTAAAAAAGTGGGCACCTTGTCTTCGGCATCTATCGGACCATTTCGCATAATATCGACACCGTTGGGGTTTGATCGTCTTTTTTTTAATATTCCAATTGGATTTACAATCGGAATAAAAAAAACTCTAATTTTTTGCAAGTTATGTCGAATTGTTTCGTCCCATTGATACAACTGAGATAATGAATGAAGCAAAGCCAGATTAACTTGAGAGCCAATTCGTTCGAGCCCATGCACACCGCCAATGAGCCCCAACGTCGGCGCCGTGGGGTCTTCACTGCCAAAAGAAATTTTATGAATGGGCATTCGTAAATTTTCATCTTGAGATTCACCTATAATTTCAAAGCGCGCAATTCCTTTTAGTTCCTCTTTAAGCTGATGAATTAATTCTAATTCGGGGATTGTTTTACGGCTCATTACCTTATTGTCGACTAAGGCGCTGAACAACCAAGCCTTAATGCCCTAAGTTAAGGTCATTTCTAAGAATTCTAGACTTTTCCGGTGTTTTAATTTTAT
>JAYTTH010000266.1:0-1596 GCA_043745515.1 Pseudobdellovibrionaceae bacterium
GCAAAGTTAGAAAGATCTGTTTTCTTTAAAATGGATTCAAGAAGAATTTTCTGCCCTTTTGCAAAGGCAACGTGAAGCTGCATTAATTCATAATGATTACTTCCAACCGATAGCAAATGGGCTTCGTCTAATAACTTATCTACCATTTCAAACTGGCCGGATTCCAATGCACAAAAAGCACGAAATAATTTTGGCATCAAGAGCTGGCTTTTGGCGTAAATATCCTCACAAACATCCTCTAAATAACTCCACTCAGTCAAGCTCCAGTCCAATGCTGGATTTTTAGCAAATCCTTGCGATTGCCTCGGGATCATTTCGATGAACTCGGTAAAACTGGCGTCATTTGAACTGCTATCTGTTTTATTTAGTCCTATATTGATCAAAGCCATTTCACTTCTTAAGAACGCCGATTTAGAACGCGATTCGAAAAGATCTTTTTTCACTAATGTCAGGTCATCTCGAAACAGGTCTTTGAAATCCAAAAGATACAATCCCCGAATAAAACTGAAATAGCCTGGATTTTCATAGTTTTCATATCGCACACTCGTAAAACTTTTGTAGTACTCTGCCAAATTCAATTTCAGGTTACTACTCAAAAATAGTTTGGAATTGGTTTTCAAGTTCTGAATGCCCCAATTAATGTTGGCGAATTCATTTAAAGGATCTTGAATCAATGATTTTTTAAAACTATCTTGAGCTTTTACGTTGTCGCCTTCAATTTGAAAGCTTAGACCGATCAGATTAAACAGCTCCGAGCGTTTTTTAGGATTTGTTTGATCCGAAGCCGCTGTTAGCTGCCCACGCAACTCGCCGACTTCTTTACCAATCGTAATCCGGGCAGGAGTCAGCAAGTCAGAGACTTCTTTTGGGATTTCAACATTGGGCCGCGTGTCTTTAAAAAGTTGAAACGCTTTTTGATACAATTTTAAATTATAGTATTGACTTATTTTTTCCACTTTTATTCTAAGGCGATCAGTCTCTTTTATTTTTTGATTGATTTTAAATCCCGCGAAACTCACAAGTAACAAAACAGAAATAATCAAAATATTTCTTTTTAGCTTTTGGCGTTGGGCTTGCAATTCTTCTTTTACTTTTTGATCATTAAGCAAACCATAACTTTTCGCAACCGCAGAACTCTGAGGTTGCATTGAAACTTTGGATTTTGGATTAAATGAAAACGGAATTTCGCGAAGGGGTTCAATGTCTTTAATTTCTTCGAAATCAACTTTAATTGGCTCAATCGCTGTTCGACCAGATACTTCTACGTTTTCAGTTTTGGTAAAAGTGGACGTAATTAAGCTCAGCGGACTTGTTTTTGTATTATTCAAATTTAATTTATCACGATTGTTTTTAACTGTTTCAGTCAAATAGGGATAGTCTCTTACAAAGTTCCATCGTGATTTTGGTCTTCGAATTTCATCAACGAATGAAATCTGGTTGTACGTTAGCAATTCAACAACTTCTTCTAAATTATAAGGTCCGACTAACCGTGACGACGATCGAATGAGCCACATTTTCTCTTTTGGAAGAAGTTGTTGAATTGCTAACGTACAACCAGATTTCATTCGTTGATGAAATTCGAAGACCAAAATCACG
>JAYTTH010000267.1:0-22104 GCA_043745515.1 Pseudobdellovibrionaceae bacterium
TGGCTCGGTCGCGTTGGAAACCAAATCTATGGAAGTTCAAGGTGGCCTTACAAAAGAGCAAGTTCGTCAGGCGATATCAGACAACAAACGGGCTCTTAGAAATTGTCATGAACAATTTTTAACCTATAAAAAAGATTTGGGTGGTCGTATAGTTATGCGCTGGAAAATAAATGGAGACGGTCCTGTGGAAACAATAAGCACTCAAACATCCAATACGGCTTATCCTAACTTTGATTCTTGTGTGGTCGATGTAATTAAAAAGATTGTGTTTCCAAAAGCACCCAATGGCAATTCGACAATTGTAATTTATCCGTTTTTATTTCAACCAAAGAAATAGCGCGCCTAAAGTTTGGCAGCTTTTAAGCTGCCGTTACTTTTGCTAGGTCATCAAGCCACTGGCTTAATTTTTGAATATTTTTCTCATCGGCCTTTGCAAATGAAAAGCGACAAGGATTTTTCATATCACCGACTGGATGGCAGCGGAATAAGATACTTTTCTTTCCGGTTGGATCTGAAAGATAGACCTCAATTTCCGTATTCAATATGTCGTGGGGGATTACGTTTTCGACATATATTCCGCCTAAAGAAATATCTTTCGTAAAAGTCATGAAGGCTTTGGATTTATTTGTAATAATTGTGCGTAGTCTTCCTTTGATACGAGGATAGCGGCGATTGTGCTTTTTTGTTTTTCCATTTCCAGCTGCTTGGGCGAGGTCTTCTGAGGCTTGATCTCCTGTTGCAGTGATTTTAGCAGGATTTGGACCAGAGGTATTCTTGGCTACTGTAAAATTTGGAGGAGTAGTTTCTATTTTGCCAGTCTCGTCTAGTTTGTTAACATCTTCGATTTTGGCTGTTTGATCATAAACGGTTTCTCGTTCTGCTTCATTTACTTTTGTTGTTTGGTCAAATGAAGGCGGCGTAATTGAAGTAATTGTTTTTTCACCCGACAAAACAGTTGTAGAACGTTTTGTATTGTCAAAGTCACTGCCGGACATATCGACTTTAATTGTTTTGTCAAAGCTGGCTAGGGTCACTCCAGAGATCGTTTTTTCAAAATCAGTATTAGATAATTCTACACGGACTGTTTTATCGAACTGGGCAGAATCCACTTTTACAGTTTTATCAAGATTAGACGAGTTGTCTTGAATAGTGAACGCTGCCGTTTTGTCAAAATCGGTGTTTGTGGTATCGACCTTCATAGTATTGTCGTATTTTGTAGAGGATTCAACGGAAACTGTTTTTTCAAATTCTGATTCATCAGGTACGGGCTTGGTCTGATTTTTTATTATTTTAAACTCTTTTGAGCTGAGGTGTTTATCTTTTAGGGAATCATCAAAATCAAATACTTGACCCGAAAAGCCAGAGATTACAAATTCCGTTGTTTCTTTTTTATTTTCACTAGGCAATGGCGGCGGCGTGATAGCAGCCCCTTCCGTAAACTCAACAATTTCAAACTCGCCAGGTACTGCCGCTCCGGGTTTGTTCAAGAGTAAATCTTGCCATACTGGCATTGGTTGATCTTCTGTCCAAGGCGTCGACATCCATTCTTTGACTTCATAGGCCTGACTGACACGCTTCCATTGAGCTAAGCCAGGATACCAACAAAACCAGTGCTGTAAGTCACTGACCTGTTTGAGTTTGTTCACCATTTCTAGTCTTGTTAGATTAAAAAAGGTGCCCTTAGATTCAATATGGACCAAATTATATTTTCCCATAAATTCCCTTTATTTCTATATCCCTGATTTTATCGGCTTTTAATAATTACTCTTGAATTTTGCCCTATAATCCCTAGACAAGAGTCTTGAACTTTAGACTAAAGTCCTATAGGCCTAACTTCATGGATTTGAATCAATATATTACTACTGTTCCAGACTTTCCGAATTCGGGCGTATTTTTTAAAGATATCTCACCGCTTCTAGCAAACCCGGCAGCATTGCAATACGTTGTTAATGGCCTTGTTAGTAAAGTCGATCTCAGCCAAGTCGATTGTTTTGTCGGACTCGAATCACGAGGTTTTATTTTTGCCAGTATGCTGGCCGCCAATACCAACAGAGGATTTGTGCCTTTTCGAAAAAAAGGCAAGCTTCCCCCACCCGTTGAATCAGAGTCTTATACACTGGAATATGGCGTCGCTACATTAGAAGCAAAAAAAGGAAGCGGTCGAATCGTTATAGTTGATGATGTCTTGGCAACCGGTGGCACCCTTCAGGCCAGTATAAGACTGGCTGAAAAAGCGGGTTATACAGTATCTGATGTTTTGGTTTTAATTGATCTGACATTTTTAAATTCGTTTCAATTTAGAAATAAAAAAATAAAGTCATTACTCACTTATTAAAATGTATATTTTAATAGCCGCAATGAAAGAAGAAGTAACTGAACTAATCAACATCGAACGGGATTCGTTAGTTATTTCTGGAATTGGCAAATTAAAAGCACTACTGGCTTTAGCCAATCAGTTTCAAAAATTCAATGGTACAATTTCCAGTGTTGTAAATCTAGGTACCGCCGGAAGCGGTCACTTGCCCAAAGGATCTTTGGTTGAGGTCATAACAAGTTATCAGCGTGACACGGCTTTTTATGCCGAGCCAATTTCCTTACCAGGAGCCACGGATTTGAAAAGAATCGCCTGTGGAACCGGGGATCAACTTATGGAATCGCCCCCTACGGCCCCTTGGGATATTGTGGATATGGAACTGTATTCGTTGGCTCTATTTTGCAAAGAGAAATCGATTCGGCTTGTTTCAATTAAATACGTCACAGATCGAAACGACGTAAATGTTTACAAAGATTGGAAAATGCAATTGCCAGAGGCGAGCGCCGTACTAGCAAAGTATTGGTTAGCTCAAAAGGATCAAATCTTAACGAATTTGTGTCCCAAATAATCACGATTATTAAATGAAAATTAATGTGTGTTTGGCCTAATGAGAGCCCCTTTCGCGGCCGATCTATAGTCGAGTCTCATATTTAAATACAGCGACCATAGGGGGAAAAATGAAGCTGAATTTCGATTTTAAGCACCTGGATTATTCAAAAAGCCTAGAACTGTACATTCAAGAGTGCGTAGACAAGATAGCACCTTTGTTGCTGAAGAAAAACAGTGGAACCGTTTTTTTGAGCAAGATTAAAGGTGAGTTTCAAGTCGAAATCAATATTCAGACTCATGAGCGTTATTTTAAATGCACCTCCAATCACTATGATGTCTATTCTGCAGCAGATCTCGCTGTGACTCGGCTTGAAAAGCAAATTTTAAAAACTCGAAAGATAAACCAAAATCACAAAAAGGCCGAGCTTTCAAAAAGTGGAAAACTCGAGCAAATCAATTCGCGATTTGAGTATAAGACCAAATACCGCAAAGCCGCATAGATCAGCTCTGTTGACCCTCTTTTTTCGCAGTGCTAGTTTGGCTTGTTTCTAACCAAACAACCAATATCAACGGCAAAAGAGGAACCAACAGTGAAAAATTACTTATTTACTAGCGAATCTGTTTCTGAGGGGCACCCCGATAAAATGGCAGATCAAATATCCGATGCGGTATTGGATTCTATTTTAGCGCAGGACTCAAAGGCCCGCGTGGCGTGTGAAACTATGCTGACGACTGGTTTGGTTGTGGTTGCTGGTGAAATCTCTACAAAAGCGCAAGTTAATATTTCACAAGTGGCGCGTGATACTGTGAAGCGAATTGGTTATGATCATTCTGACAAAGGGTTTGATTACAACACATGCGCAGTGATCGTGTCTTTAGGGCAACAAAGCCCCGATATCAGCCAAGGTGTAAAAGAAACTGGCAGTGACGAACAAGGCGCGGGAGATCAGGGTTTGATGTTTGGCTATGCGGTAAACGAAACTCCAGACCTGATGCCACTGTCGATTGCCATGTCTCATAAATTAGTGAAAGAACTTTCTGATCTTAGAAAAAAAGAAGTGGTAAAATGGCTTCGTCCTGATGCTAAATCACAAGTGACGGTTCAATATGAAAATGGCGTAGCTAAGCGAATTGATACAGTGGTTTTATCGACTCAACATTCCGATTCTGTCACGAATCCAGAAATTAAAGATTTCATCATGAATCAGTTGGTAAAAAAAGTGATCCCAGGGCAATGGATTGATAACCAAACTAAATTTCATATTAACCCAACTGGCCGTTTTGTTACAGGCGGTCCAATGGGTGATGCTGGTTTGACGGGTAGAAAGATAATCGTAGATACCTACGGTGGACATGGTGCTCACGGCGGCGGAGCCTTTTCAGGAAAAGATCCCACCAAGGTAGATAGATCAGCAGCCTATGCGGCTAGACATATTGCTAAAAATTTAGTCGGAGCCGGATTGGCCACGAAATGTTTGGTTCAAGTCGCTTATGCTATTGGCGTAGCAGAACCAGTCAGCATTACGGTTAATGATTACGGCACAAGCGTGTTGGGACCTGAAAAATTGGAAAAAATAGTTCGTGAATGTTGGAGTTTGAAGCCGGCTCACATCGTTAAGGAATTTGATTTATTAAGACCAATTTATTCTGAGACAGCTGCCTACGGACATTTCGGACGAAGCGGTGAATCTTTCACCTGGGAAAAATTAAACAAAGTGGATCAAGTCCAAAAAATTGCTAAAAACATTTAGAACAAAAGGTACCAAACAAATCGATGGATGCTAAATTTATACGAAACTTTTCAATTATTGCTCATATCGATCATGGTAAATCAACGCTTGCTGATGCTCTACTAAACGCAACAGGTGCTCTTTCACATCGTGAAGAAAAGGCTCAGTTCTTAGATAATATGGAACTTGAGCGTGAACGTGGCATTACCATTAAGGCTCAGACAGTGTGTTTGGATTTTAAATCTCAGGATGGAAATACGTATCAAATTAATTTAATCGATACGCCCGGGCATGTGGATTTCAGCTATGAAGTGTCGCGCTCGTTGGCCGCCTGTGAAGGGGCTATTTTGGTTGTGGATGCAGCTCAAGGGGTTGAAGCGCAGACCTTGGCCAACGTCTATTTAGCCATTAATAATAATTTAGAAATTATTCCAGTATTAAATAAAATTGATCTACCATCTGCTGATCCTGAAGGCGTTCGCAAGCAGATTGAAGATACAGTGGGGCTCGATTGTTCAGAAATAATTCATGCTTCCGCCAAGGAGCGAATTGGCGTAATGGAAATTTTAGAAGCTATTGTCAAAAAAGTACCCCCACCAAATGCCGATCGAACCTTACCGTTGCGGGCATTAATTTTTGATTCCTGGTTTGATGTGTATCAGGGTGTGGTTGTTTTAATTCGTGCGATGGATGGGCAAGTTAAAGTGGGCGACCGCATTCAATTTATGGCGACCGATAAAAATTATGAAGTTTTGCGCATGGGCAAATTTGCGCCATTTCCGGTTGGTGTCATGCAATTGGATGCAGGTGAAGTTGGCTTTGTCATTTGCGGTATCAAAGATATTCGCGACGTTCGGGTTGGCGATACAATGACTAGCCTCAAGCGCGGTGCCACGGTTGCACTGCCTGGTTTTCAACGAATTAAACCAATGGTTTTTGCTGGCATATTTCCAATCGATGCGACGGACTATGAAAATTTGAAAGTTGCCTTAGACAAACTGGCACTAAATGATTCTAGTTTAACGTTTGAAGTAGAAAAATCTGCAGCTCTTGGGTTTGGATACCGTTGCGGATTTTTGGGACTTCTGCATATGGAAATCGTACAAGAACGACTTGAGCGCGAGTTTGATTTAAATTTAATTACGACGGCCCCTACTGTTGTTTATCGAGTGTATTATACGAACGGCGATATCAAAGAACTTGATAATCCGTCTCAAATTCCAGATGAATCAAAAATTTTAAAAATGGAAGAACCGTACGTAAAAGTGACTATTCACACTCCGACTGATTATATTGGGTCGATATTGAAGCTCTGCGAAGATAAACGTGGTCATCAGATCAAAATGGACTACGTAAATGAAAAGAAAGTTATAATAGAATACAAACTGCCAATGAACGAAATGGTGATGGATTTCTATGATCGCCTAAAATCTATTTCAAAAGGTTATGCCTCGCTTGAATACGAAATGATGGCGTTTGAAGAAGCTGACCTAGTTAAAATGGATGTGCTTATCAATGGCGAACCGATCGATGCATTGAGCTTGATAGTTCATCGATCAAAAAGTATCAATCGTGGTCGCTCGTTAGTTGAAAAAATGCGTGAACTGATTCCTCGGCAGCAATTCCAGGTGGCTATCCAGGCAGCCATTGGCGCTAAAGTAATCGCAAGGGAAACTCTTGCTGCGATTCGAAAAGATGTAACAGCTAAGTGTTATGGCGGCGATATTTCGCGTAAACGAAAACTTCTTGAAAAACAAAAAGAAGGTAAAAAGCGAATGAAGCAAGTGGGTAATGTTGAAGTGCCACAGGAGGCTTTCTTGGCGGTGCTGAAGGTAGAAGACTAAGCCTTCGAGCCTGTGCCGACACTAACCTTCCATAGGAGCGATATTTTTCTGCTGTCTGCAAGTGGTTCCATTCGAGTGATTGCCGCATTTAGATCGCGAAAATTTCCCCGCCAAGCTGATCCTGGAGCAATGGCGAATTGTAAAAATCGAAGTAGGGAGTCTTAATTAAAACGAACTTTTTTTCTTGTTTTAGTAGAAAATTTGGACAACTCAAAGTCAATATTAGGTTCAATATCCTGCCTTCGATCCTTTGGATCGGGCAATTTAAACGTCTATAGATTAATCCGGGCAAGTAAGTCTTCCCTGAATCGTCCTGATTGGACATCTTTTTGAAGATGGCTTTACTACGCAAGTAGTTAACTTAGGGGATGTTAGACAAAGATTTTGTTTTATCTGTAGAATAAAGGCGAAGGTAAATAGGTGTTTTGCTTAAATATTCTGCATGTGTAGATTGTTTTTTGGCAATCGTTGGTGCGAGATTTTTACCTAAGGAGCAGATGGAATGGCCGAATCTAAAACAAATCAAAATGAAAATGGTCCCTCGATAAATGTTTTTGTGAAAACCTTTTGGACCGAGGGTTGGGGTTCAATTATAACTGCCGTTATGATTGCTTTGTTTATTCGATGGGGTTTTTTTGAAGCGTATGTGATTCCTTCGGGCAGTATGTTACCTTCGCTTTTGATTCACGATCATATTTTTGTAAATAAATTTGTCTATGGATTGCGAGTTCCCTTTAGTGAAAAATGGCTTATTGAATTCAGCCCTATTCAAAAAGGCGATGTTATCGTGTTTAAATACCCCGAAGACATGAGCACGTTTTATATCAAGCGAGTCGTTGGATTGCCTGGCGACAAAATCGACTATGACAATGGAATTTTGTATATCAATGATAAAGTGGTTGAAAAGAATGTTCCGATTACGGAAGAAGATTGGAACTGGCTAAGAACCGAAGATTTCGAACGCGGGCATGTTGGACTTGGTAGTCGGGATCAGTTTGCTCATTTTACCGAAGTACTGGGTGACAAAAAGCACAGTATTATTTTGCAAAAAAATCGAGTGTTTGATGCCAAGTTTGGTCCCGTCACTGTTCCAGAAAATAGTTTATTTGTAATGGGTGATAATCGAGACAATTCACGCGATTCGCGATATTGGGGATTTTTGCCCAAAGAAAATATTTTAGGGCGAGCCATGTTTGTTTGGCTCAGCTGCGAAGAAACTTTAGAGCGCGCTAGCTTCCTTTGCGATCCGACGACTATTCGTTGGAAGCGATTCTACCACCAAGTGAATTAATCTGTGTCGATAGTGGCTTCAAAAAAAGGAACCTGGAAACAGGCAATTGTTACCTTTTTTAGTCCGTTATTGTGTCTGCTTTTTTTACGGTGGGCTTTAATCGAACCATTTGTGATTCCGTCGGAAAGCATGGTTCCGACTTTGCTCGTTCATGATCATATCTTGGTGAAAAAATTCGCCTACGGTTTGAAAATACCGTTTGTCGATGACTGGTTAGTGCGCTGGAATCAACCGGAGCCTGGCGATATTGTCGTTTTTAAATACCCCCAAAACCCCAGCGTGTACTATGTAAAACGCCTGGTTGGAATTCCTGGGGATAAAATTGAAGTCAACGAAGGCCGCATAGTTCGCAATTCACATCCGTTTGAATATCAACCCGATTCTGAAATCTTTCGTTTTAAAGAATCACATGATCAAAAAAGCTATCCGGTATTAATTCATTCCCAATCTCCTGCCGAAACGTCGACCTCTTATGAAGTTCCAAAAGATCAGTATTTCATGATGGGTGACAACCGGGACAACTCCAGTGATTCTAGAGTCTGGGGATTTGTCCCCGAAAAGTATTTGGTAGGTAAAGCGTGGATGATTTGGCTCAGTTGCCAAGAAACCCTTGAAGATGCCCGATTTATTTGTGATCCTTTAAAGATGAGATGGACTAGGATCTTTAATTTTTTATGACTGTGAGAACCACCTCGCAGTATTTAAGCTTAATAAGTTTGTCCGTGGCCATTGCGCTTTTTTTGAAATGGTCTTTGGTTTCAGTTTACCGTATTCCATCAAAATCGATGTCTCCGACTTTTGTGCCAGGTGATTTTGTCATCGTAAACAAATCGGCCTATGGATTTAAATTCACACCCGTGTCTGAGCCGTTAGGTGGCAACGCGCCGTCAATCGGTGACATCGTCCTTCTGAAGCTGAACGAAAATTCAAGTACCTATTATATAAAACGTGTTGTCGGCAAGCCCGGAGATAGTGTTGAAATCAAGAATGGCTTGCTATTTATTAATGGCAAAGAATTAGTCAGCGAAAAGAGCCAGATGCCGCCCGAAAGTTCCGCTTTGTTTGAAGATTTCACCGAAAGTTATGAAGGGCGTATGTGGTCTATTCTAAGAAGTCAGGAATTTACGAAAAAAAACTTTGGCCCGTTATCTATACCAGCTGGCCAGTTTTTTGTTTTGGGTGACAATCGGGATTCTACCGAGGATTCTAGGCAGTGGGGACCGGTTGCTGCAGGGCTTATCAAAGGTAGGGTCGGCCTAATAGCGTTGTCTGTGGACTGGCAGGATTCAGAAGGCCGTGGCCAGATGAAGTGGGGCCGATTTTTATCCCTTCCAAAGTAGTTTTTTTACACAGAGTTTTAGCTCTTTTGTGATCGAATTTTATAAGTATCGTGTTATCTCGATAAACTCTTTTGACTCGAACCTGACGGCAAGTTAATTTTTTCAGGATGTCTGTTATTTCGCTCGCCAATCTTACTTTACAACAGGTAGAAGCCACATTTATAAACTCCGATTTTTTTAAATCTAAGAATGTGAACCCACTGCTTTCTGAAGTGATAGTAGCGAATGTTTTTTTTGAACCCAGCACCCGAACCCGTATGAGTTTTGAAATGGCCGCCTTGCGATTGGGTGCCAAATCAATTCTTTTCAACGGCAAAGTGGGTTCAAGTTTGGAAAAAGACGAATCCTTTACCGATACCGTTTTAAATATCGGCGCGATGAAGCCCAATATCATGATAATCCGCTGTGGAAACGATTTAGATCTGCACTCCTTGAGTAAACAAGTGGGAATTCCAATGATCAACGCTGGTTGGGGATCCAAAGGGCACCCGACCCAAGCGTTGTTAGATATTGCGACTTTGAAAGCGAAAGACAAACAACTGTCTCATGAAAAAATTCTGTTTGTGGGCGATATTAAACATTCGCGTGTAGTAGCTTCCCATTTGGAATTGTCAAGCCACTTGGGATACCAAATTGCTTTTTGCGGACCGGCAGACTTTATCCCTTCTGATGCTAAAATTCCTGTTTTTAGCAGCCTAAAGGATGGAATGGCGTGGGCGACCACGGTTTATTTTTTACGTGTTCAAAAGGAGCGCCATCAAGAAGACAACAAAGAAAGAACAAAAAAAACAGCAGCATTTCAATTGAACTCAGAATCATTAAAATTTTTAAAGCCAGATAATTTATTTATGCACCCTGGCCCAGTGAATTGGGGCGTGGAAATGACAAATGATGTTTTAAAAGATTCTCGCTGTTTGATTTTAGATCAGGTCAATCAAGGCGTGTACATGAGGATGGCGTTGATATATTTAGTATCAAAAGGTCAGCTATGAAAGGTTATTTGGTATTGGAGTCTGGTGAAACGTTTGAAGGCGAAATTGTAAATTCTAAAAATGGCGAACCCAGTATTGATCGAGCTGGTGAAGTTGTTTTTAATACATCAAATACAGGCTATGAAGAAATCGCTACAGACCCTTCGTACTACTCTCAAATAATTGTGATGACGGCGCCTCAGCAAGGAAATTATGGAATCTCCAAGGATGTATGGGAATCTAACCGGATCCATATCGAAGGTTTTGTTGCACTAGACGTACAAAATACAATAAGAGAAAATTCTTGGGTTGAGCAGCTCAAGCGGCACGCGATTCCCATTTTGACGGGACTAGATACACGAGCACTGGCTATGCGATTGCGACAAGGGGGCACTCCTTGGGGAGCGATTGTAGCAGCCGGCAACCCAGAAAAAGCTTTGGTCCGAGCAAAAGAAGTTATCTTAGCAAAACGTGGAGTCGATCTGGATTGGGTGTTTGCGGTCAGCAGCAAAGAGAGCCATTTGCTAACGGGCCAAGCGGCGGCAGGGCCCCGGGTTGCTATTTTAGATTTAGGAACAAAACAAAACATTGTGCGTCTTGCTCAAGCGTATTCTAAGGAAGTTAAAGTTTTTAACAGCAGATCTTTGGTAGCGGAGATAAATTTATTTAAACCCCAGGCTCTTATTTTAACGAATGGTCCTGGGGATCCAGCAGATGTAAAAGTAGCGGTGGAAACGGTTCGTAGTTTTATTGGTAAGCTTCCGATTTTTGGAATTTGCATGGGACATCAGATTTTATGTCTTGCATTGGGTGCCCAAACGTACAAATTAAAATTTGGTCATCGCGGCAGCAATCATCCGATTCGAGATTTGCTACTGAATGAAATCTATGTCTCAAGTCAAAACCATGGGTATGCCGTGGACTCAAAAACATTATCTTCCGATGTTAAAATAACCCATACTAATTTAAACGATCAAAGTGTTGCTGGAATTTACTCTAAGGAAAAATCAGTTTTAGGGATTCAGTATCACCCCGAAGCCTGTCCCGGGCCGCATGAGGCACAGGGTTTGTTCAGGTATTTTTTTGATGAAATGGTTTCGAATTATAAGTTTTAGCTAACGGAATGGCTTAGAATAAAGGGTGGGACTTTATGCATGATGTAGAAAAATTAATGGAAAAAATTCTAAATCATTTTGCTGGGAAAGAATTTTCTGAAGAACTAGACAAAGCAAAAAAAGAATTTTTTGATCACGCAGCCATGGATCAGGATCGAACGGATCAGTATGAATTGCGCATGAACCAATTTTTTGATTGGTATTTTTTTTCTCGAAAATTATCAAATTTTGGACAAACCCCACTGGAAGCGTGTCTACTTGTAAGGGATTTAAGATTCACCGAAACAGAATTAGTGATGTTAAATATATTGAAAAAAAATATCCATACTTTGTTTGAATTTTTGAAAATAAAAGACAAAGACGTGTATGTAAAAGACATAATTAAAAACAATAAAATTCTAGTTAAAGATTCCAATGTTTTGTTTGGCTTTAATGAAGAAGAAATATTTGAAGCTCGGCTAGTGATGGTCGATGGTCGCTGGCAATTTTTAAAAGGATTTTGCTTTCATCCTTTTTCAGTGAAGAAAATCATTTTAGGTGAAGTTAAAAAATTTCGAAAAAATACCGATTTGGATCCCGAAAACTTTATTTTTAAATTGATGAAAATGCGTTACAAATTTGAACAATATAAGCATGTGAAGCCAGAGATGATTTATTCTCAGGAAGTTTTAGCGTAAAGCGAGGAAAGCAAAGATGCCGAAAAAAGCCAGCCTCACACGAGTATTGATTTTAGGCAGTGGTCCCATTGTGATTGGCCAGGCATGCGAGTTTGATTATTCGGGAACTCAGGCCTGCAAAGCCATAATGAAAGAAGGAATCGAAGTTATTTTGGTAAACTCGAATCCAGCGACCATCATGACGGATCCTGAAATCGCGACCAGAACCTATATTGAACCTCTGAAAATTGAATTTTTAGAAAAAATTATTGAAAAAGAACGACCACAGGCCATTATCCCAACATTGGGCGGGCAAACCGCTTTGAATT
The DNA here is from genome assembly GCA_043745515.1 of Pseudobdellovibrionaceae bacterium. Lineage (GTDB taxonomy): Bacteria > Bdellovibrionota > Bdellovibrionia > Bdellovibrionales > Bdellovibrionaceae > UBA2316. Next base: position 12,140 of record JAYTTH010000267.1, read on the forward strand.
TAGCACTGGAACTTCATGAAAAAGGAGTTCTTAAAAAATGGAATGTTGAACTGTTGGGTGCAACTCCTGACGTAATTAGAGCCGCCGAAGACCGAGAGGTTTTTAGGACGATTTTGGATCGTGTTGGCGCCAAATACCCCAAAAGTTTTTTAGTGCGTACTTACGAATATGGGTTAGAGGTCGCTAATGAATTGGGTTATCCTTTAATTCTAAGGCCAAACTACACCCTGGGCGGCGGTGGAGGCGGTATTGCTTATTCCCCTGAAGAATACCGATCGATGATTATCAACGCGCTTCATGAATCGCCAACTAGCGAAGTGTTAGTCGAAGAAAGTATTATAGGCTGGAAAGAATTTGAACTCGAAGTCATGCGGGATCATAAAGGAACCTTTGTAGTTGTCTGCAATATTGAAAATATAGATCCTTGCGGCGTGCACACGGGCGACAGCATAACCGTCGCGCCGCAAATGACTCTGACCGATCGTCAATATCAAGAAATGCGGGACGAAGCTTATAAAATTATTAATTTGGTAGGGATTCAAACGGGTGGCGCGAATGTTCAATTTGCGGTAGATCCAGAGACTGGCACTCGTGTCGTAATTGAAATGAATCCTCGGGTCAGCCGATCGTCTGCCCTAGCAAGTAAAGCAACCGGATTTCCAATCGCCAAGATTGCAGCCTTATTGGCAATTGGATATTCATTGGATGAACTGCAAAACGATATCACGCGTTCAACACCGTCGAGCTATGAACCCGCTTTGGATTATGTTGTAACCAAAATTCCAAGATTTGCCTTTGAAAAATTTCAAGGCTCTAAAGATTTATTAACCACGCAAATGAAGAGCGTGGGCGAAGTCATGGGTATCGGCCGCACGTTCAAAGAATCGTTGATGAAGTCTTTGTTATCCTTGGAGTTTCACCCCGAAGGCATTCCTGATGTCGCCTACACGCCTGAGCAGTTATCGTATCCAAATTCAAAGCGAATTTGGGCTGTTTTTCAAGCATTCCGAGACGGCAAATCAGTAGATGAAGTCCAAGAGCTCACTTTGATAGATCCTTGGTTTTTGGAACAAGTTTTTGATATTGTAACGTTTGAAAAAGATTTTCAGAAAACATTTAAATTTGAGACCACGAAATCTGAAACTTCATTCAAACACTTGTTAAGTGCCAAACGCATGGGATTCTCGGATGCGCGTATTGGTAAAATGATTGGAAAAAAAGAGGCCGATATCTATGAACTCAGAAAAAACTGGGACTTGCATCCTAAATACAGTCGAGTCGATACGTGTGCGGCGGAATTTGATTCAAACACACCTTATCTTTATTCATCCTACTGGGCGTCTAAATCAGAGCTGCCAACATTTCAAAATCCAATCACCGTTATCGGCAGTGGGCCCAATCGCATCGGCCAAGGAATTGAATTTGACTATAGCTGCGTCCGAGGTGTAAAGGCGATTCAACGCAGTGGCGCGCCAGTGATTATGGTCAACTCAAATCCTGAAACAGTCTCTACCGATTACGATACCTCTGATTTGTTATTTTTTGAACCCTTGACGGCTGAATCAGTTTCGGAAGTTATGCGAGCAACCCAATCCAGCGGATTTATTTCACAATTGGGTGGGCAAACTCCAATTAATATCACAAGCAAATTAATTAAAAATGGATTCAACCTTTTGGGCTCATCGCTTCAAACAATTGATTTAGCCGAAGATCGCGGTCAATTTAGTGAAATTTGTAAAAAAGTGGGATTGAAAATTCCAAAATCTTCTATGGTAGGAAGTTATTCAAAAGCCCTTGAAGTTCAAGATCAAGTGGGTTTTCCCATGATATGCAGGCCCAGTTTCGTGATCGGTGGCCGTCGAATGGAAGTGTTGGAAAATCCAGACGAATTAAAATCCTATTTTGAACGACACCGTGATTTTATTTCCGACGACAAGCCGTGCATGATGGATCAGTTTTTAGAAGGGGCTCTGGAAGTCGACGTTGATGTCATTCGCGGAAAAGATTGGACTCTTATTGGCGGAATTATTGAACATATCGAAGCGGCAGGAGTTCATTCTGGTGACAGCATGGGCGTAATTCCTCCGCAGCGACTGAAAGATTCGACCTGCGATAAAATCGAAGAACTGTCTAAAATTTTGGCGGATGAATTGAAAATTATTGGCTTCATGAATTTACAGATCGCTATCAAAGACGATGTAATTTACGTCTTAGAAGCCAATCCAAGAAGTTCGAGGTCTGTGCCGTTTATAGCGAAGGCAACGGGTATTCCGTTGGTCGATCTTGGAGTGGAAGCAATTTTAGGAAAAACTAAAGATGAAGTGAAAATAGATAAATATCGCTGGCGCGATATACCTAATGTTTGTGTAAAAGGTGTTGTATTCCCGTTTAAGAAATTCTCTGAATCAGACTCGATTTTAGGACCCGAGATGAAATCTACCGGCGAATCCATGGGCCGGGGCAGTGATTATTCAGAGGCACTTATGAAAGCATTTATATCAAGCCATGTGAAATTGCCGTCCAAAGGCGAAGTATTTTTTTCACTTCGTGAAAAAGACAAAGACTTGATGTTGCCGATCGCAAAAGAAATTCAAAAAATGGGTTATCAATTGTCTGCAACAACCGGCACAGCTATTTATTTTGAGGATCATGGACTTAAATGTATATCGCTTAAAAAAGTTCATGAAGGTCGACCACACTGTGTGGATCATATTCGAAACGGAAACGTGTCGCTAGTTATCAACACAACAACGGGTCGCAAAGCCATAGAGGCGAGTTTTGATATTCGACGTGCCTGTATTGATTACAGCATTCCTTGCATTACAGAAAGCGACGCTGGAGTTGCCTTTCTGATTGCATTAAAAAAACGAAATGAAGGATCATTTGATGTCACAAGCCTTTAAAAAAATAGTTGGAATTGGGTTAATTTTATATTCGTCATTTTTATTGGCAGCCGAGCATCCAGATGAAATTACGATCGGTGTCATTCCCGGCGGCAATCCCGAGCAGATAAAAAAACAAGGTGTAGCTTTGGCGCAAGAGCTTCAAGAAAATATAAAGATTAAGACCAATATTTATATTTCAAAAGACTACAATACGTTGATCGAGGCCATGAAAGAAAAAAAAGTTGATTTTGCTTTTTTAACAGCGTTATCGTTTGTGTATGCTGAAAAAACGGCAGGGGCAAAAGTACTACTAAAAAAGGTTTATCATGATCCCTTTTACTATGCCGCGTTGATAGTTCTAAATAAAAGTAAAATTGATAGATTTATCGACTTAAAAGGCAAGAAAATTGCTTATGTGGACAGTAAATCGACTTCAGGTTATTTGTATCCAAAAGCGCAACTAAAAAAAATGAACTTTTCTGATGGCGATTTTAAAGAGGTTATTTATTCTGGAAATCATGCTCAATCAGTAAAACTTCTTGAAGAAGAAAAAGTCGATGTCATTGCTGTTTTTGCCGATGACAGCAAGGGCGCGAGCGGAGCCTGGACCAGTTTCGGAAAATTGGATAAAAAGAAATACAAAGTTCTTTGGGTTAGCGAACCTGTGCCTTCGGACCCCTTTACCGTTCGGCAAAGTTTTTATGATCAATATCCCAATACTGCCCATTTGGTAATGGTGAGCATCATCGACATTTTTGAAAAACCTGAAAACCGTAACAAATATTCTGACATATTAGGCAGTAAGACGTTAATGCCGGCGACAAGTCGTCAATATGATCCTGTTAGGGACGTAATTAAAAATTTGAATATTCAAATCAATTAGATATACTTTTGGTATGGCATCCACAGACAAAGCTATAGAAGTTATAAATCTAAATAAATCATTTAAGAAATCTGTTTTTGAAAAATCAAAACAGGTTTTAAAAAACGTATCTTTTGAAGTTCCAAAAAACAAAACAACAGGTTTTGTGGGAAATAACGGATCCGGAAAGACGACTAGTATAAAGTGTCTATTTGAGTTTATTTTTAAAGACTCTGGTGACGTTCGTTTTTTTAACGAAAAAATGGGGCCCGAGACCAGAAAGAAAATTGGTTATTTACCAGAGCGTCCTTATTTATATGAATTTTTAACGGCCGAAGAATTTTTGAAATTTCATTTGGATTTAAGTAAAAAATCAATTCAAGGACAGGCTGTCGACGATCTTGTGGATGAAGTTTTGAAAAAAGTGGGATTAGTAGATGTAAAAAAGAAGTTTTTACGAAGTTTTTCAAAGGGGATGTTGCAACGGGCAGGCCTTGCGCAGGCCCTAATTCACAAGCCCGAAATATTAATTCTTGATGAACCCATGTCAGGTCTTGATCCTGATGGGCGCCTAATGGTTAAAGATATACTTAGGGAAGAAAAGAGAAAAGGAATCACAATTTTTTTTAGCAGCCACCTTTTGCAAGATATGGAAGAACTTTGTGACCATTTAGTGGCCATTCATCATGGAGAAATTATTTATAATAGTGATTTAAAATCCTTTATGGACCAATACCCATCACTAGAAGAAGCCTTTCGAAATAAACAAAAAGAGGCTAAAAGATGAAGGCAATTTATATTATTTCAAAAACGACGTTTCGTGAATTAATTCGAGAACGTTTATTTATTGTAATTTTCTTTTTAGCAGTGGGGCTTTTGTCCTTAAGTGTGGCTCTGAGTAATTTGTCAATTTGGGAATTCCAACGAATTCTATCAGATTTGGCTTTGTCGTCGATGGAGATTGCAGGACTTGGAATCGCGTTATTTGCTGGATCGTATATGATTCACAAAGAAATCGAAAAACAAACGTGCTTGCTTTTGCTATCAAAGCCAATCAGTCGAAGTGAATTTATAATTGGAAAATTTTGCGGACTGAGTGCTTTGATATTTTTGACTTTGGTTACCTTGCTAGTAATTCTAAATTTGATTCTTTTAAATGAAGACTTCGTCGTAAATTCATTATTTATTCTTTTAAACATATATTTAAAAATTCTGGTAGTGTTGGCTTTGGTATTTTTCCTTTCGGTTTATATCCGCCCGGTAATTAGTTTGCTTTTTGGGCTTAGTTTCTATTTTTACGGACATGGAATTCACAGTGTTGAATTTTTAATTAAAAAGACCAAAGACACAGATCTGATTGCAATTCATAAAGTTTTAGAAACCGTTAGCCCACAGTTTTTCCGATTTAATTGGAAGAATTACTATGTATTACAGCAAGGTCCACCCACTCAGGAATTTGTAATTATGGTTGGTTATTTTTTAATTTGGATTTTAATGTTGATGGGACTTGCCGTTCACGGGTTTAAAAAACGAGATATTGTTTAGCTTGGCTTTTTTCTTTTTCTCTTTTGTAAATTTTGATTTTTACTAAGACGATAGGCTAGATTCACAGGACCTAAGTTTACAGTACAACACTTCTCAAGGACGAACAAAATTCCGCGAAAAGCAATTTTTTATCATGACGTCTGTTTATACAACCAAGTCTGCCGATAGATTTTAGTGAATAGGGAGGGGGAATTGAAAATGATTTGAGTAGCTTCCGTGACGGCATGGGTAATCGGCGCCGACCAATCTGGTTCGGCGTCACAAAAGACCTTTACTTTAAATATGTTCTCGCTAAAACTTCAAGTTTAGAAACCATAAATGCGTTAGACTGCAGTAGATCAAGACTCATCAGCCTGCACCTCAGACGATTGCCGAGCGCTATTTCGCTTTGGGAATCTTTCTTTACTTCAGGCCTGAAATCCAGGTGACATTTAGTTTTTTTAACTCAAGTTACCAAACAAACTTTCCCTGAATGCTTCGTGAGTTCCGATCCAGTTTCTTTGGGAATTTGGCATTTGGATCCCAATGAATATGATCTTGAGCACTTTTCCACCAAATCGCCCAGGACATTTGAATGTCTTTAATTTGCAAGTAATCCGGCCGCAGAACTAGGATAGGATTTCGTGAAATGGACGCAGAAAGTTTTTCGGTTTCTAAAAACTCAAAATCACGACCCGTAAGCAAGATTAAAGTTTCTGCCGCCACCAAATTTACGTCTCGCAAGCCAGGGGCGGTTGAAAAATTAAGATAAGCTATGAGTAAAGGGATGCACTTTGGCTTTTTTAAATGCTGCTGAAAGTTCAGCTTGTGATCTAATACAATCGGATCAATTTGGGTTCCCAGAACCTCCCATGTCTTTAATATCAGGTCAGCATCTTCTGGATTTTTTGAACTTTTCACCGCAGCTTTAAAGGCAGATCCAGATTTTCCATCGAGTAAAATATTTCTTCGGCATTTCGTATCAGTCGTCATGACTCGCTCCAAAACTTGATCCAGTTTCCAAGTATTTTGCCAAGGACTGTTAACGTTTGGTTGATCAAATGCTTTTTTTCGCAATCGCATCGAGGTCTCTTCCGCCCATTTCATCTTTTCAGGCTTAGATAAGTCCAAAAAATGTGAAACCTCACCCACGACGCCGCAACCCTCTTTAACAAGTCGATTTCCATTTAAGTTGGTTTCGTCTAGATACATTACCATGTCCAATATGAGTGCCTGCAAAACTTGGGTGTCCATCGTTTCTCCAAACTTGTCGATTGCTTTTGTGGTTGGGCTGAGCATAGCCAAGTATAATACTATGCTTAATTTAAGATAAGATTTAAAGTGTAATTTCATATCGACATCTCAGCGTCTTTAATAACTATCGTCAATTAAACAATCAGTTGGGAACGATGGACTATTGCTTCTTATCCGAAATCAGAATGAGGATTGCAGAAGTAAAAATGGAATGCTCTTAAGATCGATTGCTTTTTGGTTCTTTGTATACTTGCAATAATGAGGAGCGCCACAGGGTATACTGATATCCACCGTTGGATTAAAACTGCTCCGGCCAGGTTTCTTGATCGCTTAAATATAACATTCAGAGAATGAGCGTATGGCTTGCGTGATGAAGGATATCTTCGATTGAAAATCCTGACAAGTAGGTTGACGGAATTATAAATAAATTTATGACTAAAAATAGCGATTTTCGTCCTAATATTTATCCGATGAGTCACAAATTTTAAGGTATTTCTTTATTTTTGGAAAACCGCAGTCGCAAGATTTCCCTCAGATACCCTATGAAGCAGAGTTTCGAGTACTCTTTTTGGTTGTGGTCTCGAGTTTAATATTTCAAAAGTTATTTCTTCAAACATTTTGGAGTTTTATATCCTTCCGAAATATCGTCCAAACTTAAATCTGCTGAATCAGCGGAAATCTTGCACGTTTGTTTTCCCATAATCATTTTTTTTGTGGAAAAGTTGATATCGACTGATGCCTCGTCTTTGCAATTTCCCACTGCATTGTCGCATTGAGTTCCTTTAAAAGTATATCCAATTACTTTAAAGGAGTCCCTCTTGTTCCAACGCAATTTAAATTCCATAGAACTAAAAGCACCAACTCCGGAGGATTCGTAAATGATGCTCAGGATATTATTTTTGATAAGTGGGGTCCCAGTAAACCCGAGGTTACCTTCGCAGCAGCCTAAAGTGGTCGTCGAACTATAGACTGGCTTCAAACTATCTTTTTTTCCGAGCAGATAGATTAAAAGATTGGCCTCATCATTTTTAGTCCGAGTTACAGCGACCAAATCTGCAATTCCGTCTCCATTGAGATCTTCGGATACGGCGTAAAGGAGTTTTTCATCGGGAGGAAGTTTTAGGTTTGATTTCTTAACAAGCTCCAATGAATTTGATTTTTGCTTGAGAGCCGCTTCTTCCGCTGGATGTTCAAAAGACATGGCGTGTACCAGCAGCGGACTTAAAAATAAAAACGTGAAAAATGATGAGACCATAATTCCAATGCTTCCGCAGGTATTCATAGACTTGTTTTTTTGTAACTCACCCGAAGATTCTCAGTTTCAACTATTGAATGTGTCAATGTGCAAATTTGAGGGCTAGGCCGAAACGCAAGTGAAGAGCCAGGGGCCACTGGCAACGCCAAACGTATCAGCAGATTTTGACACCAAACCCAAATGGAATGGCGCCATAGTCTGAATAGAACAAGCCAAAATGGGCGGATCAGTTGGAAAAAATTCGAATTAATCCTCGAGAAATACCCACTCCCAACCCCACGTATTTATCTGGGTTATAACGATCTAAGCGCCTTCGCAAGGCAGTGATTTATTCCTACCTGAAGAGCCGTGTGCAGGAAATCTGCAAGCACGGTTCTGGAGTGGGGCCTACTCAGCAATGGGTAGGCCTACCCGATCCTATTTTGGAAGAGAGAATTTTCTTTTACCCTGATTGTCTATAATTATAACCGCTAATTTTTCATCAGAATTTTTTGAACTCAGATTGAAAATAGATTTTTCGAAAATAATTTTTTCCGTATGAGCTCGGCCAAATTCTGCATTTGGTTCTAAAATATATTTTTCACCTAGAGGCATCGGATCGTGTTGACCGTCGACCAGCGTTAATCCCGTTTCAAAACCATCGCAAACGCCGCGGGCGTCCCAATGAGTACAAACAAATCGGTTATCCAATAGATCTTGCTCGGTCCCGCGATAGGCAAGGTTCCCGCCACTGAACTCGCAATTTGAGCAGATAAAACTTCCACTCAAAGCATGAATTTCCTGAATGTGATTTCGTAAATGTTCGGATGAAATGGATACTGAGTCGGAGTTGCCATCGATAACTTTTGATTTAAATGATTCAAAAAGAACCTGGCTGGGAGTTTCCTTAAATAGGAACAGTTGACCTATTTTTTTCCATCTCACAGTCGCCAGAGACTTGTCATTTATCCACCAATTTCTAGTATAGCCTTTGCCTGCTATAACCACGTTGGGTGAGTTTTCTGAAGTCCAGCCCTGATCTAGCTTGATCTCGGCTCCGCTTGCATCATAGCGTTTTGGTACCAATGAATAGTTTTTTCCCGGTTTATATTTCGAAGATAAATGACTTGAATCGGAAACTAGAGTTACATCTTTGAAATACACATCTAGCTTTCCGCCAGAATCTCCTACGTACAGCAGAACAGCCCAGCCATTTGATCGGATAATTTCACAATTTTTAACTACGGCTCTAGTCACCGAAGATAACCGATACGTTTCTTCTCCGCCTGAAAGTATACACTTTTTTCCTAGCATACCCGAACCGATAAGCTGAAAATTGTCCAATGCATAGGGCGACGCCGGAACAAATCGTGCGGCTGAATAGTCAGACAACTGATTGTAGTCTCCAAAACCATTTGGTGCATAACAGCTGGAAAGACTCGATTTTCCAGCATAGCATTGAAAGTCTTCTAGCAAAACGTTTCGAGCTAACGATGGATAGGATGCTGAATAAAACCCAGATATGCGGTTTTTTAGCGCGGTGATTTGAACCGACTTTACTTTGATGTTTTCCCAAACGGGCGCTGCCGTCGTGTGACGTAGATTTTGAGGAATTGGTTTTCCATTAGAGTTTGCGTCTAATTGCAAATTGGAACTGAGTGTTCTACCAACTGTAATCGAATTGTAGCTTAAAAGTTCACCTTGATTTGTAAGAATTGGTAAGTCGCTTGCATCAATATTTACACCGGATAACGTAATATGGCGCCCTTCGATGAGTATTAAATTGCAATAGTCTGTTACGACAAGCTGTCGTTTTTTTTCACTGTATTCGGCCTTGGATTCGTTTGTTAATTTTCCACGGCAATTGAAAAATGAGTCGTCTTTGATTGGATTGTCGATTTCCAGTCCAGTATCGTTGTAGAATCTATTGTAAGGTTTAAAGACGACTAAATTATCAATCATGGCTATTAATTTTTTAGAGTTTTGATCGTTTGTCGCTCCCGATTTTGGATCCAGACTGTTAAGTCTTAACTCGCGGCCGAAGTTGTAGACTCCAGGTTCTAGTAAAACTATTGAATGGGTGTCGAGTGCCTGTTGAATAGCTGGGGCGCAGTCTTTTCGTCCTGCTTCAGTAGGGCAATCATTTTGACTTATAATTTGAACATAGTTGGGTAAATGCGAACGCCAATTCGGCCGACTGCATACG
>JAYTTH010000268.1:0-1595 GCA_043745515.1 Pseudobdellovibrionaceae bacterium
AAATGATATTCGCAGTAAACTGAATTCTAAACTTGGGCAAACGCAACGAGAACATATTTTACGCGAACAAATGAAAACAATTAAAGAAGAACTTGGCGATGGTGACACCGGGGATATTGATTCTGAATACCAGAAAAAAATAGCTGACGCTAAAATGCCCGAAGATGGGCATAAATTAGCGATGCAGCAGCTAAAGAAGCTTTCGAATTCGTCGGCCCAATCGCCTGAGCATCAGATGATTCGAACTTATTTAGACCTGTTGGTTTCATTGCCTTGGAGCAGTGATTCTGGGATTACTGATTTTGATTTAAAAGACGCAGAGGATATTTTGAATGCAGATCACTACGGTTTAGATAAAATTAAGAAACGTATTTTGCAGCATTTAGCCGTTTTAAAGAGACGAAAAAACAAAAAAGGTTCTATTCTATTATTCGTTGGACCTCCCGGTGTAGGTAAAACGTCCCTGGGTCAAAGCATAGCCAGGGCCTTGGGAAAAAAGTATCATCGAATTAGTTTAGGCGGTGTGCGCGACGAATCTGAAATACGGGGACATAGGCGCACGTATATCGGCGCTTTGCCAGGGAAAATAATTTCAGCTTTGGCTAAAATAAAACAGAATGACGGTGTGTTTTTACTCGATGAAATTGACAAATTGGCACGAAGCTATGCCGGCGATCCCGGTGCGGCTTTGTTGGAAGTTCTTGATCCTGAACAAAATAACACGTTCACCGATCATTATTTGGATACACCGTTTGATTTGTCGAAAATATTTTTTATTGCGACAGCGAATTCTTTAGAAGGTATACCGCTGCCGCTGCTAGATAGGATGGAAATTGTCGATTTATCAGGTTACACTTCGGCTGAAAAATTCAATATTGCCAAAAGTCACATTATTCCAAAGCAATTGGATGAATACAGTTTTGAAAAGTCAGAAATTCAAATATTAGACGAAGCTCTCCTTAAAATTATTACTCACTACACGCGCGAATCTGGTGTCAGGGATTTGCAACGAAAAATTAGTGAAATTTGCAGGTACGCTTCGGAAAAAATTCAAAGAGGAGTCGATAAAATCGTTGTTGCGCTCGATTCGCTTGAAGATATTTTTGGTCCAGAGAGATTTTCAAGTGAAATGACTGAATTTAATTCGTCTGCTGGGGTTGTAACTGGCTTGGCTTGGACTCCGGTTGGTGGAGATATTCTTTTCATTGAGACCGCTTTGGTTCCTGGTCGCGGAGAAATGATAATAACCGGGCAACTGGGCGATGTAATGAAAGAATCTGCCCAGATCGCCAAATCTTTAATTAAATCGAGAATGTCAGTCCTTGCGCCAACTTTGGATTTGAGCCGATTTGACATACACCTACATGTGCCGTCTGGAGCTATTCCAAAAGATGGGCCGTCAGCTGGAGTTACTTTGCTGACATCGATTGCTTCCCTTGTTTCACGCATTCCGGTTAATCCAAAGTTGGCCATGACCGGTGAAATTAGTTTGCGCGGAAAAGTAATGCCAGTCGGTGGCATTAAAGAGAAAGTGATTGCTGCTCACCGTGCTGGTGTCCGAGAAATTATTATGTGCGAGCAAAATAAAAAAGATC
>JAYTTH010000269.1:0-1592 GCA_043745515.1 Pseudobdellovibrionaceae bacterium
AAAATCTACCTCCTGCATTACAAAATTTTAAAATTGCACAGATTAGTGATTTACATATTGGTTCAACCATTCAATCTCGCTACGTCAGGCGTGTTGTAAAACGAACCAATGCGGAAAATCCAGACGTTGTATTCATCACTGGAGATTTAGTCGACGCACCTACCGAGGCGATAAAAGAACACTTATTACCATTAAAAGATCTAAAATCTAAATTCGGTGTGTTTTACGTCACTGGAAATCATGAATTCTATTGGGGAATTCAAACCTTGTTTGCTGAACTAGAATCCGTGGGCTTTACTATTTTGCAGAATTCAAATCGAGTGCTCGAGGTGAACGGTCGTAAAATTCTAGTTTCTGGGATCCCTGACCCAGCGGGAGCACTTTTTGGGGATTTCTATAAACCAAATTTATCAATGGCAAAAAAGAATTCGGAATCTACCGATTTGAATCTACTTTTGTCCCATAGGCCAGATCCCTATGAAAGTGCTGAAAAGCTTGGATTTCATATCCAATTTTCAGGACACACCCACGCCGGACAATTTTTTCCATTTAGCTTATTGATTCCATTTGCCCACAAATACTATCGTGGTTTGAGTCGTTTTGAAAAAATGTGGATTTATGTCAATCCAGGCACTGGCTATTGGGGACCAGCAAATCGATTTTGGATAGCCTCGGAAATTACTGTTGCGAATATCGAAAAAGGGTAATTTCCAAATTTATATTAAGTAATGAATTCTTTATTTAAGGCGATTGGATTCGCAACCGCCCTGACCTTTGTGAGTCAGTTCGCTGCTATCTTTAACATCAAATGGAAACAAACGATCGCTCATACCGTCAGAACCCTGGTACTTTAAATTCAAAATCTGTAAAACAACTCCGGTTTTATCTACAAGTTCAAACAAACCAGCCGCTTTAATCTGAAACGAAACATTTTTAATTTTCGTTACGGTTCCCTCAGCATCCGTATAAACCAAAGACGATTGTGTCATGCTATACGTCGAGCTGATGAACGGTTCTGTAAATGAACATTTAATTATGTCGGCGTTTCCAATAGCGGCAAACAAAAAAGTGGCTACGATTAGTTTTGTCACAAATGACTCCTGTTTCGAAGAAGAGTAGTCTGTCAAGGGCCTAGAAATCAAGAAGTTTGGATGGTTTCCTATATGCGAATGGAAAAATTGCTTGATTGTGTTCCTGTTGTACGATTTTGGACAGACAATTTGGGTCTTTCCTTCCAAGCATGATAGCAATTATTCGCAGGCTTTAAAATCGAAAGACTGATTTTAGTTTTGATAACAATCAGATTAATTTTCGAACTGGAATCCTTCTGGCTGGAGAAAAAATTTAGTCGGTGTATAAAGTACCTTGAAGCTTTTCGCTAACAAAATTAAAAATTGAAAAGATATCTAAAATATATTTGAAGAATTTGGTTTTATTCAAATTTTTTTTGTACTATATTCAGGCCATGAGGAAACCATCGATAAAAAACCGTTCAGGTCAGAGCCTAGTTTCGATACTAGTCGCCGCCGGTATTGGAGCAATTGTTTTAGGATTTATCGGAGACATGATGTTTCAACAAGGGCTCGGTCAAA
>JAYTTH010000270.1:0-1589 GCA_043745515.1 Pseudobdellovibrionaceae bacterium
ATTCAGCTGGGATCCGTGACAGCACTAAGCTGCCATTGCAACGTTTTCGTTAGCAATTAAAAGTTTGCACCTTTTTAACGAGGTCCTTGTGCGCCCCGGCATGCTCCTCTTACTTCACTTCCCACGTCGAAGCCATGTCGCCCCCACTTGAAAGTATTTTTCTAAAATCTAGCCGAGTATTTATCCTCGAAAAGACCTTTCAAAAAACATTACAACCTAGTTTAAATGATCCCAAATAATAAGATAAATTTTAATAAAACATTGCGTTAAAAAACATAAAAATTGATGTGAAACCATAGTTTTTTTTATTTGTGCAGCCCAAAATTCACGAAAAAAACGATAATACCAAGGAGTTATCAACGTGATCCCCAAGTTTTTCCACATAGTGGGTAGTAAATTTAAGAATTTTTAGGGTGAATGTAAGAAATAGCGAAGCGCTATATTTTAAGCATTTTGATCAAAAAATGTTAAAATTGAGTGAAGTTTAGAGTCCCAGTTCTATAATTTGGACGTGCACATGGCACGTCCAAACAAATCTAAAATCAGCTAAATCTGACCGTCGGTTTCAAATAAATTGGCTGCTAACATCGCCTGCTCAGCTAAATCGGACACAGATGCCTTTACATTGGCTTCTGTTGTTACCGGCTTGCCCGCCGTCAAATGATTGACCTTGGCCACGTCAGTAACTGGAAATAACTGAATATTAATTTGATAAATCCGTTCGCCTTTTTTTTCTTTTCTGGCATTTGCATTGTCTTTGTTCAAAGATTTGCGTAACTGACGCAGTTTGAATTTGGTTTCCTCGAATTCTTCTTTTGTCAGAGACAGCGTCAGTGTTCCAAACTCACGCTCTTGCGGCGCCTCTTGGTACAACGATTCTAAACCGATGTACATTAACTGCATCTGCAGCTTACGAACTAAGGCAACAGGGATTTCATCCGCAGAATCCATCAAGTTGTGTGACCGCTTCATTTCACCCGTGATTGGATCTTTGCGAATTTCACCACTTGAAATCAGGGAATTCAAAGCGCTCTCGATTTCTTGATCCGAAGCCTTGTTTCGCAACAAAGCTTTAAGTGATGCCACATCAAAAGAAACCCCCTCTTGATCAACCATTGCATAGATTACCCATGCCACCCAGTTTGGAATCTTTTCCCAAATACGACGATCGATTTCCCCTGATCGAAGTTTTTGGTTAATGCGCACCTCTGATAATTTTTTTAAATAAACGTTTCTCTCGGTTGTGTCTTCGGCTTGGTTCAGCTTTACTAAATAGCCGTATTCTTCGATCTGCTCTTTATTTAATGACAAAGCTTTGCCAAATTTCAAAATCATTTCATCTGATAGATTGCGCTGGCCTTCTATAATCATTTTTAAATAATTGGGCGACTTAATATTGGCTGATGCTGAAAACAACTGATAGCTGTAGGGCCTTAAGTCATTCTTGGTCAGCTCTTTCTTAAAATGATAAAAGTCTTGCAGATACAATCGATAGTCTAAATAGTCCGACAAAGCTGGTGGTAAAATTTGGTTTTTATCAAGCGCACTCATCAGGTCCCCCGAGACATTTGCCTCTTCTATTAAAAATC
>JAYTTH010000271.1:0-1588 GCA_043745515.1 Pseudobdellovibrionaceae bacterium
GAAGCCAGAAGCTCGGGCCCTAATGAAACGATTGGATCACAGTGCCATTTTCATACAAATCGCAGGAACCTTTACTCCTATTTGCCTATTTGCTTTAAATGAAAAAGACGGTACTTTTTTATTGATTGTCGTTTGGACTGCAGCGTGTGCCGGGATACTTCAATCAATTTTTTGGGTCCGGGCGCCTAAATTTTTAAAAGCTTTGCTTTACGTGGTAATGGGTTGGCTTGCTTTGCCTTATGTATCCGATTTATCTACAACGCTCGGTCCGGCTAAAGTATCGTTGGTTATTTCTGGGGGCATTGTTTTTACCGTGGGATCCCTTTTTTATGTTTTCAGGAAACCGAACTTGGTTCCTGGAGTTTTTGGCTACCATGAATTATTTCATTTATTTACAATTCTCGGTGCCGGTCTGCATTTTACAGTAATTTATCAACTAATAGGCTAACTCACTTTGTAGCGACGAACATCGGTTGAATACGTTTCGATATCAATTCCCACATCCATGTGCCCTTGCTGCAATAAAACCGACCAACGGTTGTTAGATTTTAATTTGGGTTCTATTGAATTCAAAAACTTCATATCAATGGCGAAAATTTCGATTTCATTGGCCCTGTGCACATTGTTTTTTTTTATATCGTCAATCAAGACGTCAGCGCTTTTATATGTATAGACCGTGACGGTTTTGGCAGTCTTACCCGCCTTGTGAAGTTTTTTAAAGGATGGATTACCGACCTCAATCCATTGATCTATAGTACCGTGAACTCCCAAAGCTTTCAACGCTGGGGCTTCCGGATCACTCAAACCCTCGGGTGAAAATTCAAGTCCCTCCCGAAAGCTCAGTGCGTAGGCAAAGGCCCGAGTTAATAAATAAGCGCCAATTTCTGAGGGGTGCTGATACAGCCTAAAATCTAAGGTTTCGTAGATTCCGCGGTCAACATCCGATAACTCGAGCTGAAAGTGATAGAGCACTGTAATCTCCTCGGGGATAACACTGACATTTTTCGAATGGCCTGACAAGGCAGAGTCGCGCAAAAAATTGACAGAGTTCAATCGATCGACAACTATGTTTCCATCCGTTACTCATTTCTTTCTTAAAGAGGTGCCTTTTGGGATCCCGGCTGCAGAAAAAAATTTTATTTTTAATGGGTGCTTTTATAATTTTAATCGGGCTTGGCTTCTATACGTTTTGGCTTTCAGGGCAGCAATACGTGCCCCCCGAAATCGTTTCACTTTCCAATCAGTTTTTAAACTTTTTACAAAAAGGGGACTATTTTTCAGCCTTCGAGATGACACAAAAAAACTGGTATATTGGTGCTGATCTTGAAAAATTTAGAATTGTAACCGACAGGGAATTGGGCCCAAACCCCGGCAGAATCGACTCCCTATCAATTAACTATGTATTCCCTCGACAAACCTATGGCAATCGATGGCGTCGTCAGCTTCGAGGACAAAATACTGAGTTAGATCAAATATCTGTGGACTACACTTTGAGCTCCGATAAATACGGTGGATTTGCACTTTTTGAAGTTCGATTCAAGAGAACTAGTGAAAATAAATGGAAAATAAGCTATTTCCAAGCCCATGC
>JAYTTH010000272.1:0-1582 GCA_043745515.1 Pseudobdellovibrionaceae bacterium
TTCGCAATGATTTCAATCTATTGGACAGATGTGCGAAAATAGGGAATTGCTCAAAACCTAGGCCAGCATCGGTTCCAACAATCTTTCAGCAGGCGCTGAAACCGTCAAATACTTCTTATAATAATAGTTACTTGATAACTAACTCTACGTATACTCGTTTTAAGACCAAAAACACTGGCTCCTGCCTTATGCTCGAGAGCACCGGTCCTTACAAAAGATAGTTTACACGATAAACCTTGGATAATGCTTCCAAGGTTGTCCGCAAAATTAATCAAAAATTTGAAACCTCTTACTCCAAAAATACCCTGTTGTGCTGCGGTTGAAATTACGAGCAGAACGCGCAAATTATATTGGTGAAAGTTAACAGCGGCTAAAAGTCATCTAATATTAACCCGCATTATAAAAGAAGGCGTTTTTGCAGATTCTTTTTTAACCTACTAGTGCTTTTTTAAAGGTGAAACTCCATTGTGGCAAACATCCTAATCTCAAAAGATAAAAACAAAGTTTTTCCATACTTATGGAAGAAATTTTGCCGTTAAGAACTTCGCTTACCCGTGGTTGAGACGTCTCCCAAATTTCCTGAAGCTGCGTCTGCGTGAGCGCGTATTGTTCGATAATCAATAAAATTTGGTCGAGAAGCTCAGATTTTATCTCAAGGAGAGTTTCTTCTTCTTTATTAAAACCAATTTCGCTAAAAATATTTCGTTTCATTATCACACCTTAATTTGCTTGAATCTTTGCAAAGCCACTTCTAAATCATTTTTTGAAGTCTTTGCTGACTTCTTTATAAATGAATGTAAAACATAAATTTTATCGTTGAACCGCGCCGTGTAAACGACCCGATACCACACCGCTTTATCCTGAGTCTTGAGTTCGAATACGCCGGGCCCAATTGACTGCATAGGACGACTACTCAATGGAAGTTTTCCGTCCTGAAGACGCCGCAGAGAATACCCAAGGTCTTGTCGCGGGTTGTCGGGAAATGATTTAATTTGTCTGAGTGAGTCTCCCATCCAAATTATTTCTTTGATAATAATAATTCGCTCCCGTAGCTTTATCTGACAATATACTATATTTTGTATAATATCAAGTACTGCGATCTGCACTGTTTAACTGACTTTTCTTAAAAAAATGCACACTACAGTGTAACTAATTAAAATTATTGACTCCTCTTGCCTAAAACTAGTACTGTAGTGATCATTTACATGGTCACTACAGTTTTTTGGATGTAAGGGGAGAATGATGAGTTTTATTCGTAAAATAAGGCGTGGCGACAGGGTTTACTTAGCTGAAGTATAAAATCAACGACTTGACGGTAAGGTGGTACAAAAATTTATCCGCTATGTTGGAGTTGAACCTGATCAAAATCGAAAATATTTTCCAGCTTCTACATCTGATCTAAGATTGGATGGGGTGAAGGTTTTTGGATCGATAATTGCGCTAGATTCAATTGCAAAGAAGATTGGTCTATATGATCTCTTGGGTCAATGGCACTAGCTTAAGCATATAACCTTTGCTCTGATTGACTTACAAAGGATGGAGAGTCAGATTTTTGCAAATCTATTCTCGCGGCCTCCATCTT
>JAYTTH010000273.1:0-5746 GCA_043745515.1 Pseudobdellovibrionaceae bacterium
TTTATTTGAAAAAAATAAAATTTCAGAGAGATTTAAATATGGAATACTAGGTTTGCTGTTTGTGAATATATCCATTGGCGGTACACTTACTTCTTTTGCCGCGCCAGCTGTTATAATGGTGGCTCAAAAATGGCAATGGGATTTGGTATTTATGTTAAACCACTTTGGTTGGAAGGCGGGACTGGCTTGCCTGACGTCGACAATTGTTTATTTTTTTATTTTTAGGGATTCAATTTTAAAACTTAATTTAGAATTTCCGGTTCAGCAAAAATCACCCTTGTGGGTACAACTCAATTCCATAGCGTTCGTAGCTTCGATTGTAGTGTTTCATAAAGATTTAGTAATATTTGGATGTTTATTTATGTTTTTTTTGGGTTTTGTAAAAGTGACCTCTGAAAATCAAGATGATTTAAAGATTAAGGAATCATTGCTAGTAGGCTTTTTTTTAGCAGGACTCTTAGTGCTGGGGGGGCTGCAAAATTGGTGGCTAGAGCCGTTTATAGCCAAAGTGAATTCTGGTGTTTTATATCTGGCCTCAATCGCTTTGACGGCGGTGACTGATAATGCCGCTTTAACTTATTTAGGTTCTACAGCCGAACAAATCAGTTCCGAGTCAAAATATGCATTGGTCTCGGGGGCTGTGATTGGCGGCGGCTTAACTGTGATTGCCAATGCGCCGAACCCGGCTGGTTATGGAATATTGAATTGCCAATTTGGTGAAACCGGTATCAAAGCTGGAAAACTTTTTTTAGGAGCTTTGATTCCAACAACGGTGGCTGCCCTTATTTTCTGGATATTTTAATCCAAAGTAATTACTTCTTTTTCCATTGAATAAATCTGTTCTTGAAGTTTTGATTTATTCATATTCAGGCTTCTTATTTCGCCGTCGTATTGATTTATTTTTGTTCTTAAATCACGTTTTTTGACTTCGGCAGGGTCTGTTTCAGCGGTATTGGATGCGATTGGATTTGATTTAACTAGCTGGACAGCTTCGATAATTTTCAAATCGTTTTCAACGCCTGATTTACGCATTGTCGATATTTGCATGTCAGAATCAATCTTTTGAATTCGTTTTTGATTTTCACTGATTGAAGCGGCTAGAAATCGTTTTCGTCCACGACGATATTCCTTTAGAAAAATTTCTTCGCTGTCTTTTGGACAGATTTGATTGTACACGCCCCCGCTGTTGCCAAATGTAAATCCGCTGCTGGGTTCACAAAAAGCACGGACACCATCTTGGTGCTTTAACGTCAACATTTTGATTTGGCCAGGATCACAAAATTCATTGTTAAAAAACTGACCTTTCTTACCACTTGCAAAAACAATTTCGGGCCTACAATAGTTGGACATTCCAGATTTAAAACCTAAGTCCAGCTGCGCTTCCTGAATATCCGCATCGACCTTGCGGCAAGCAGAAAGGTAATCGTCTGAATTCAATCGTTTTCCTGACATCGCTACCTGGTAGCCATAGTCGAACCAATTCCTACTTTCGCAGTCTTTTCGAGTAAAATAAGAGGTGCAGGAAATTAGAATAGTTGATAAAAAAAAGATAGAAAGAGAATTCATTTTCATAGGTAAACTTCTTTGTTAAGGAACGGTTTGCCTCTAAAGTGTATTCCAGAAATCCTTAAGAATAACACGATTAACTTAAAGCATTATAAATGCAAAAATGTCGATTCGTCAGTGGACGTTGGTACGGAATTTATTCCGCCCGTTTTTACGCGAGGTCTGGGTCTTAATTTTTGATAAAATAGTCATTTGGACTAGAGAGTGCGGCTCATGCGTTCGATAATAAATAGATGGTCTCACTGGTGCTGGTTTTTTCATTTATTTTATCTGGCAATGTTGTTTTAGCGGAAAGTTCTCAATGCATCGAGGGCTCTGAAAAAAACATGACTTTTACTCGCGCCATTCAAAGTTCGTCGGCTCCGTTGGTTAAGGAGTTTAGACTCAGTGGTGTATTTAGACCCACTCAAGCTGGTGTCGGATGTATAAATTGTTCATCGAACAAGGCGCCTCGCCTGGAGGCTCAAATTGCGGAGATTCCAAAAGCGTGCATCCAAGCATCGTATAAACGCAAAGTGGCCCAAAGCAGTATTGAATGTCAGCGTCAGACGAACGGCGATTGGAAATACAAAAAGCGAAGTGCTCGATCAAAAGAAGGGCCTTGTTTTGATGACACCACGGTGGACTATGTTTACTTTGTAACAAATAAAGTGATTTCTTGTTTTCAGGGCCTTGAATTAAAAAAAGGTGAACAAGAATCGATCGATCCGAAATTGCTTTATTCAAAAATAAATAATGAAAGCGGTTTTAATTTTACCTATTCCTATAGCGGTGGTGTGGGCGCAGGGCAGTTGACATCGAGTGCAGTCCAAGAAATGAACGTACTGGATACAAGAAGAACTGGCGGCCGGGTTGTCCCTGGTAGGGGGCGATTTATTTTGGATTCTATCTTGGAATCTAAAAAGCCGGCGTGTCAGAGTTTAAAATCAGTAATTCAAAATGACAAAAAATTTAAATATTCGTCCCCGCGTTCAATCAATTGCGAATGGGTCTCGCTTGAAACTGGCTATGCAAGGAACTTAATTTATTCGGTGGGATTTTTTTCTTATTTGAAACACGAAATTATTGGCAAAGAATTAAAAAAACGTGCACCCAGCGTCTACAAAGACACTGAACTTTTAAATCTTTTGACCTTGGTTGCCTATGGACCAGCCGGTACCAATCGCGCTTTGACGTTAATACGTACCTTAGGCATGGGCTCAACCCCAAGATCAAACGAGGCAATTAAACAAGCTCTTCGACGTGAGACCTACGTAGCAGCGACGGCCAATAAGTTGAAAGAAATAAAAAAAATAGCGGGGGGATCATGTCGGCTTCTATAAAATCAACGAAACTTTTTTACAGACTGTTCGTCGCCACTCTATTTTTCCTAACTTTCAAGGGAATTGCCAAGCCAACTTCACCAGATACCGCAACCAACCAGTTAAGGGCCGATATTGATGAATTGGCAAAAAAACGAGATTTGAATGTTTCTGAGTGGCTTGCTTTTGTTAATGGTCTTGACACTAGGTGCGATAAAGAAACCGATCCTGCTCGCAAAGAAAGCGTATGTTCTTTGTACTATGAGATTTATTTAACGGGTGATTTATTTTCAAACTCAACCCCAACCGCAGATGAATGTTTACAAGCAAAAGCAACAATGGAAAGTCTTTCAAAAAATCCTGGCACTAGTAAAAGTTTGAAAGAAATCGTGGAGAAATTATGTCTAAAATAATCGTGAACCTAATTTTAATCTTTGCATCTCTCATAACTGCGTGTTCGCCGGGTTTTAAATCAGGTGACAATATCACTTCCGACAACAGCAAATTAAATGCTCCGAATCAAGATACGCCAGCGCCGGTGGATGTTCCTCCCCCCGTGATTGTGTCTCCAGCGCCCCAGTTTTGTTCAAAATTAGATTTGACAGGGATCACTTGGCCAGCGCAGCTCGATCCAACTGGCCAAAGTTATTTGGGATTGGCACTGAATATCACTGGAAGTTTCGAAGGCCGGAAAGGTTGGGCTAATTTAAGTAATAATTTTGATGGCATGGGTTTTAGTATCGGTCTTTTGCAACAAAATTTAGGCATGGGCTCTTTGCAACCTATATTGGATGACATGGTTGCACTATCAGGCAAAGGTGTAAGTTTTGTTTTGGATCCAAGTTCCTTTCTTTCCATTCAAGCGATGGTCGCTCAGTGGAACGACGATCGGGCACAAACCAAAGGATCTGGGCTTTCCACTCTGTCTCTATCAGATCCGTTCTTTCCTGATGACGCTATGATTTCACCGAGTGATATAAACTCCACTTTTTTAACGCAATCTTTTGAAAAGGCGAACTCATTGCAGTTCAGTCAAAGCACACTGAGCTCCGCAAATCAAAATTCGGTCGCGTGGGCCCTAAAGACTGTTTATTCGGACGCAGGAACAACGTTTAAACCAAGTTGGGCCGATCATTTGATTAGAATGGCCCAATCAAAGGCCTTTGTTGGATTGCAATTGAAATACGCGATGAAAATATACTCGCAAGCATTTCAGTACTTTAAGGCGTTTCAGCTGACAACACTTAGTAGCTATCTACTGATGTTTGATTTTGTGGTTCAGAATGGGGGCTTTAAAAAAAGCCTGCTAGTAGAATACACCGCTCATTTGAGGGACAAACCAAAAATGACCGATCAAGAAAAAGCTCTTTTAATTTTGCAACTTAGAATTAAAGATGTTTTACCCCGGTGGCAAAATGACGTTAGCGATAGAAAAAAGGCCATAATTTTTTCAGAAGGCCAAGTGCATGGAGCCAAAAGGAATCTGAAAATCGAGTATTGTTATGCTCCCGAGTCCGTTGTCCTGACGCAACCCTAACATTCGATCTCGACAGCTAAATATTTTTCAGTTCTAAAATTAATTGTGTTCTCTTTTTCCGGCTTTTCGGTAATAACCGACCTGTCTTTATTTTCAATCCAGGGGGAACGAATGAATTTTAGTCGCCGAGCCAATCAGGCTTTTTTTGCGTTCGTATTTTTGACCGCGCTCAATCTTAAGGCTCAAGAAAATAAAGTAACCCTTCCGATCACAGATGTGACGCTAGCTGCCCCGGCCGAAGACAAAGGCTACAAACCGACTTCCAAGGTTACGATTGTTGTTTATGGTCGCCAAGTAGAAGACGAATTTTCACGAAGTCATCAAGGCGTAACAGTTATCGATCCCGAGCTGTATGTTAAATATGGCGATTATATCACTTTGGGTTTGGATTTAGTTGCGATTTTAGGTACGGGCAATGCTAGCAATTTTTGGAATGAAGACGGCAAACCACCAAATGCAATTTTGCTGAATGAAGGCTATGGAAAAATTAATTTTGATAAAAACTTATTTTTAAAAGCGGGCGCCATTCGCACACCGATTAATCCTTTGACCTCAATTATGACGCCTGGAACTTTTATTGGTGCTCAAGAAGAATGGCAAATCGGCGCAGATGAGTCCAACATTACATTAACTGGATATGAAGCCATTCCGTCTTCTGGAACAGTTTCAAGACGAATATACGATGACGGTACGCAAGCCTATTTTCTTTCCCAGACGTTAGCGGGGCGATTGAAGACTAATTTTGGAACCGATCTAAAAGCGGCAGCCACCCGGTTTCAATTTGAAAATCTATCTACCAACGTGGCCACAGACAGTTATTTTTTAGGAAACTCATTGGCCGCATTTGAAGGCAGCTCGAAATCATTTCGTTTTCGTTATGGTTTTATGGGCACGGAAACGTCTGTGACTTTAAAACAAGAGATTGGAAAACACGAAGCCTCGATTTTTGGCTCCAATATTGTAAACGACCAGGCTCCCGCAGGTCAAAACAAAGGGCGTATGGTTGGCGGCGGACTAAAACTCGTTTTTGGTAACTACGCTTTTAGACCTTCTTACACTGCATTTAATTACGATGCCGATGTAACTCCCACTACGTACTCTCTGATAACAATGCGGTTTCAGAATCGAATTGGATATAAAGTCGGATTTGATATTGAGCTTATTAAAGAAAAACTAGCACTTAGAAACTACTATACGAAAATGAATTTGAAAGACGCCAACCCGTATCTTGCAGACCGCGAAATATACAACATAGCTCTGGAGGCTAAGTATGACATATTCTAAAAAAGCTTTCACAATTGCTTTGGTATTATCACTTGCAACAATTGTGAGCTGTGGAAAA
>JAYTTH010000274.1:0-5734 GCA_043745515.1 Pseudobdellovibrionaceae bacterium
TAAACTGCGCTACGAACTCTAATAGAGTTTTTGGATACTTTGGTTTTGCCACTACTTTTACTACTTAATCCACTAACCTTAGTCAACCGTATAGGCATAATGCTGTATCTTCGGCTTTTGCCAAAAGTGCCAATAGTTCTATGATTGTTGCTGGCTGGCTCTCGACAGGCGTCTACACTTCGGGAATAGTCAGAAAATCTGCCGACAATGGGGCAACATGGACGACGACGGATAGCTATAACTTGTTCGCTTCGCACAATACCAATTATGTCGATCTAGCAATTGACAACTCTAATACTGTTTACATTTTGGGTACTGCCAATGACAATTCATCAATTGACCGCTGTGTAGTTCGCAAATCAACAGACAATGGATCAACCTGGGCCAATACCGCGATCATTTCAGCCAGTACTAATACCTCTATCCCAGCAACTTGTTTTCATTTAGTGGTCGCGCCCGACAGTAGTTTATTTTTAACTCTTTCTTATTTTGATTCACCAAATTCCTATTGGTCAGTGCTTAGGTCCCAAGATCAAGGAGTCACTTGGTCAACGGTTTTTACAAAAACAAGTCCCTTCTATATCGTGTCGGCTTCACTTGCTTTCGTAAATGATTCTTTGAATGTGCTTGTTGCGACCTATGACTTTATTCTTCCCATAGCCAAATCTGAAATTTGGCGATCTCGAGATTATGCAACCTGGAATCAGGTGGATTCAAACGACTATCAATTAACAGGCATCACAGCTTGTAAAGCTAAGGGTCAGACAGAAAGCAAGATATGCACGATAGGATCGGCCCCAACATTTGTTGGCTATGTTTCCAGTTGGCTTGTTAGAATACAAAAATAAATTTAAGACTTTATAAAATTTAATATCAATTCATGAATAGGTTCTTTCGCGTTTAACCAAACAACCTCTTTGTCTTTTTGAAACCAAGTTTTTTGTTTTTTAATTAGCTTCATAGTATTGATTGTAATCTCGCTAGCTAATTCTGTTAGACTTGTGGGCCTGGATAAATAATTAACTACCTCTTTGTAGCCTACGCTATTAAGCGGGTCCCATAAACTCAACCCACTTGCTAATAGTTTTTCCACTTCTTGAATAAGCCCTTTGGCGATCATAGCTTCTGTGCGTGCTGAAACAATCGTCTTTAGGTTGTCTTTTTCTTCAGTGATTCCAATTTTTAAAAGTGGATAGGGAAACGGTTTCTTAGTTTTTTCAAATTCATCTTGAATAACACTAATGGATTTACCTTCAGATCGCATCAACTGATAGGCCCGCTCGATTCGATAATGATCGTTTCTAGAGAGTTTCAACGCATATTTTGGATCTTCATGTTGAATCCAATCAAATAGATATCCAAATCCTTTCTCGGCAACTAACTGCTGAGTTTCTAGTTTTATTTTGTTTTGGACTGACGATACCGGATACATACCTTTTTCTAGTGCTTGAAAGTAAAATCCAGTGCCACCCACGACAAAAATTTTATTTTCATTTAGACTTTCAAGAGTTGAAAAAAACAGCCGTTCATACTGACCAGCCGTGATGGAATCTGGAAACTCGACATGACTGTATAAATAGTGTGGAACCGCCTGCATTTCTGCGGCTGACGGCTTGTTGCTGCCAATATCAACATGCTTATAAATCTGAACGCTATCGCAATTCACAATACAAGAATCGGGAACACGTTTTGCCTGCTCGAGCGCCCAACGGGACTTACCGGCCCCTGTCGGCCCCTGAACAAAAATAATTTTTTTAATTGATTCGGCCAAATTCTTTCTCTAGGTATTTAAATGAAAATTCTAAGTTCACAGGTCGGCCATGGGGGCAAAAACTGGAAAGGGGAAACTCGTCCATTTCACCTAAAAGCGTTTCCATTTCAAGCAGACTCAAACTCTGGCCGGCGCGGATTGCCGAATGACAGGCCAAGGTGGCTACAAAGTCTTTAACTCGATTTTCAAAAACATAACTCATCGATACGCTTTCTGCTTCGTTTATAAACTGATTCAATAACTTCAATACCGCATTTTCTTTAATTTGCATCGGTACGCCAAGAATACAGATTGAGGACGGTCCTGTTTGTTCCCATTGAATACCAATTTTTGAAATTTGGTCTTGATTTCGTATTAAGGATTCAATTTGCACAGGATCTAAATCCATAGAAATAGGAATTAACAAATTTTGAATCGTGACAGTGCCCGCACGAAATTGGGCTAATAATTTTTCAAACAACACCCGCTCGTGAGCCGCATGTTGGTCGACTAACACCATTTTATCAGCACTTTGGCAGACGATATAGGTCAAATCGATTTGGCCAATTACCTGATACTGCCTCCAATAGCGATCACCTACCACCGGCAAATGGACATCCACCGGTCGATTAGCCAACAAATCCCAAGGGGTCGATTCAGTTCTATCGCCTAATGGAAAACTTTTTTTCTGAAATTGAACCGAAAATAATCGCGAATCTTTAAAACTCGGCTGGGTGGCACTACCAAGCACTGCCTCTGAATACGAGCGGCTTGACCAAACTTCATTTTCGCGATTCGCTTCACCTGCTTGTGCAAAATTTGTAGATGCAATTGTTTTCCAAGGCCCCACCGACAACGCTTTTTCCAAAGTACTATAAACGAGTTTGAAAACTTTTTGAGAATCCACAAACTTTACTTGCGATTTTGTTGGATGAATATTGATATCCACAAAATCTTTAGGGCAATTAATAGTCAAAACAACTCGCGGATATTCCCCGAGCATAAGAAGATTTTTAAACGCTTCCATTATTGAACTTTGAATCATCTTGTCTTGAACCCATCGATTTTGGGCAAAAATCCAAATATTTTTTCCATTTTTTTCGACATCATAGGGACTCATATAAACGATTTCTATTTCAAACCCATCGATTTCACGTTTAGTTGAAAACACTTTATCGCTGCCAAAAAGCCACTGAGCTCGTTCTAGTAAAGATTTTGCCGCTGGAATTTGAAAAACAAGTTTTTGACTATCGTGCACTTTAAATTCAACTTTGTAGTTTATCAAAGCCAGTGCCTTTACAACTTGTTTTATCAGACTGTGTTCATACCCAGGAGTTTTTAAAAATTTAATTCGCACTGGCGTATTTTCAAACAACTGGGACACTCGCACTAGCGTGCCCACAGCAGCCTGAGTTGACAATACCCTTGTCTTGTCGCCAAATCGAGATTGGACCTTATTTGCCGTGTCCGAATCCGCTCGCCTAGAAACTATTTCAAAGTCAGACACCGCAGAAATCGAAGCCAGAGCTTCGCCGCGGAATCCATAGCTAGATAAGTTCCAAATATCTTCGTATTCGCTTATTTTAGATGTGCTATGACGATCCAAAGCCAATTCCAGATCACCTTCTGAAATTCCGGCACCATTGTCTTGCACAACGATATTTCGGCCTCCGTCATCGAACCTTACTTCAATTTTGGTCGCACCGGCATCTACGGAATTTTCAATCAATTCTTTTACAAGATGCGAGGGCCTTTCAACGACTTCACCCGCTGCAATTTGATCGATGACTTGCTTGTTTAAATAAGAAATTTTGGACATGAGGCTGTTTAGCAACGATCAGCTTAAAATACAAACAGAGTTGATAGATTTATACCAACATAGCGCGTAGATTCGATGAAATATTTCACATCAGATCTGAGAGAAATCGAACCAAAGCGAACGCCAACCCCCACCCTCAACACTGCCCCTAAATTCAAATCGTCCAAGGTGTAGCTTGTACTGCCTGACCCCGCTGAATTTTTTAAAAAAGTCTCAAAGTGCGAATATTTAATCATGGGACCAAAACCATAACTTAGCATTCGAGACGGCCCCATGGGAACAATCGTATCAAAGGTAAAATGCGCGTTTATAATCCAACCACCGGCAGTATAGCCAGTAATATCCTGGTAATACCCGGGTGCCCCCGAATGAAATAATATAGCCGCATCAGTCGACATTTCGCCGGAAAACAAAGTGTTGTAACCCACTTGACGATAACCAAAAAACAACAGCGGCCCGCTTCGTGTTTTTGACATTGTGTCTTCAGTGAAATTTTGATTTTCAATAATTAATCCACGATATCTGGATGCATAAATCGGTTTTTGACTAGTGGTTTTTTCTTCTTGTTCTTTTTTCTCTTTAGCTATCTCTTCAGCCGCCGCTTTTGGGTCGTTTTTGAATTTTTTCTTTTGCTTAATATAATCAGCCGACACTATTTTAATTTCTGATGAAGATACATAAGCCGCTTTGTTTTTTTGCAATTGAACTTTACGAAATCCAAACGGATACTGCTGCTTTGAAACGTAATAAAAAGTTCCCGGTTTAAGATTGGCGACTACCTGAGAATCAAAATCTGGTTCTTCATAAGCATAAGGAAATTCCCCAACGACTTCGGCAATCACGCTTTGGGAATTGGTTGGCGTTTGGCCCCACAATACACCCCCAAAAACCAGGGTCAGAACTATTGTTTTTACGCCCACTTTATCTGCCACACTTTATAAAAAGCTTCGATAACAATTTTCATCGACATTTTGCTTTTCCCAACCCGACGATCTTCAAAAACAATGGGCACTTCTTTAACTTTAAAACCTTTTTTGCTTGCTTTATACTTCAGTTCAATTTGAAAACTGTAACCATTAGACGAAACGGTATCCAAACCAATCGCCTGCAGAACCGTATTTTTCCAACAATTAAAACCGCCGGTCCAGTCATTGATTGGGTAGCCCAAAATAACTTTGGAATACAAACTACCGCCGCGAGAAATAAACTTTCTTAAGAGACCCCAATTTACAGTTTGACCACCCGGCACGTAGCGAGATCCCACGGTAAAATCAAATTTGTCCCATTCAGTGACGTGTTTAATTAAATCAACCGGTCGATGTGAAAAATCAGCGTCCATTTCAATTAGATGGGCATAATTTTTCTCTAATCCCCATTTAAACCCAGATAAATAGGCCCGTCCCAAGCCTTCTTTTTTTAACCGAGTCAGTAAATTAACTTGCCCAGGAAATTCTAGCGCCAGTCGACTAACAATGGCTCCAGTTCCATCCGGTGAGCTGTCATCAACCACCAAAATGTCTAAAGGTAGGGACTGCTGCAAAATAGCGCGCACTATCTGCTCGATATTTTCTTTTTCATTATAGGTTGGTATAATCACTAAGCCCTTGGCCATGGGGACAATAGTAATATAAAATGGGTCAGATTCAAGTTGTAACTATATTTTTTTACTCAGGTTTTCAGGTCGGCTTTCTTAAGTTCTTTACGCTTAGGAATTAATAAGGGGAAAAATAGGTTTTTAATCGGGTCTTCACGACGTGTGTCAGTTTTAGTTTTAACCATTTGACAGGCCAATTCGGGATTTCGTTTGTAGATTATGGGGTCAAAACCACATTCATGGCAAATCAGGGACATACGCCAGCGGATCTTCAAGGCAAATTCAATTACAAATAAATTGGCAATTAAAATAATAAAAACACGAAAATCGATCCCGTCAGTGAAAATAAAATTAATGGCTGCCGCACAAATCATTGCCACTAAGAAATTTATAAACCCCAAACGGCGACGTTTAAAATATGTTTTAGGAGACCTACAAAAAGCACAAAATCCACCGTGACCCATAGATTTATTATATTCGATCTCAGATTTGATTAGGCATCCAAACTAAGGAATCGAACTAAATCTAGACACAGCTAAAGTCTAGTTTTAATTAAAGCGTTTTATGCTAC
>JAYTTH010000275.1:0-5732 GCA_043745515.1 Pseudobdellovibrionaceae bacterium
TGGTATCCAGGCTAAACTTTTACGATTTATTCAAGAAGGCGAAATTTTCCGTGTTGGCGGCAAAGATCCAATCAAAGTAGACATTCGATTGATCTCTGCTACGAACAGAGAATTGGACCAGGAAGTTCAAAAAGGAAACTTTAGAGAAGATTTATTTTATCGTATTAACACGATCGTAGTAAATGCACCTCCTTTGCGTCGTCGTAAAGAAGACATCCCTTTATTGATCCAACATTTTATGACGGCTTCCCCTCAGGCTCAGTATGGAAAAATGAAGACGATCAGTAATGATTCTATTCAATTATTGATGAAATATGACTGGCCAGGAAATATCAGAGAATTACAAAACGTTTGCGAACGATTGCAGATTCTTTCTGAAGGACATCAAATTGAAATTGGTGATTTGCCTGACTATATTCAAAGCCCAGAAATTGAAATTGATTTCTTAGAGTTTGATCCTAATATTCCACTTTATGAAATCGAAAAAAAGTACATTCTAAAAGCGCTAGTTCACTTCAGCGGAAACAAGACTCAAGCGGCTAATAGCTTAGGAATTACGATTAAAACTTTATACAACAAACTTCATGAATACGGTGAGTTTGATAAGTTTGCAGTACACAGCAAACCAATGAAGTAATTTTATTATACCTAATTTGCACCGCAAATTAGGTTATTATTTAAAATATAAAATGGATATCAGTACGTAAAATCCACCATTTAAACAGAACGTCGGCAGTTTTTTAGGGCTTTAGTAAAAGCCCTTTTTTTATTTTTTTAGTGGGAACCTCTCGTCTGATTGTTCTAAAATGGGACGATTCTATTTTTCTTTAATGTCAAAAAAGCATTCGATCCATTTTAGATCTTGTCAAAAATTCTAAATTTTTTCTAAATGGGCTTTATCTTTGTCCCTGATCTCCCGATCTGTGTCTTATCAGCCGTCGCCTGGGAGAAATCAGTGAAAATAAAAGTTATCTTTTTGAGTTTCTTGATCACTACGTTTCTAAGTTTAAATTTTGTGATTCCGCAACTTGTTCAAGAACACTTACAAGTTTTTTTGGGAGATGCACAGCGAAACCTGGCTGCCTACGGTTTGAAATTAAATTTTGATTCTGCACGCATGTCCTATTTACCTTTGAAAATTAGAATTGATAATTTGTCAATTAGCGCGGCTGACAAAGCGATTGAAAGTGAACGGATTTTTTCGACAAATAGAGTTGAATTTTCCAACTGGTCTTTTTCAGAAGTGATAAGCGTAGTTCAAGGCGAGATGGGAATTTCTGATTTGTCAAAACTGCGAATCGCCGTCCAGCAATTAGAATTTAATGAAAAATACATTTCACCAAAAATCGATTCGGCATTGAAATCGTTAGGATATAATAAATTAATTCTGAATGTGGTTTCTGACTACCAATATAATGTCGCCTCCAAAGATTTTCTTTTGAATGAATTGTCTTTTGAAGGATTCAAAATGGGTAAAATAAATTTGAAATTTCATCTCACTGATTTTGTCGTACCAAGCAGTTTGGACATGAAAGAATTGGCGGGCTTTAACGAAAGTTCCGTCAAATTCTTTTCTTTAGAATACACAGATGATTCTTTGGTAAAAAATATTAAATCCTTGGCCGAAAAGAATAATGTGCCTTTGGAGCGGTACCTGGCCTTTTCAAATAAAATAGAAGGCAATCGAGATCCTGCAAATGTGGACGAAGAAAGCACAATTACCTTAGGCTTGCAGAAATTTGTGAAAGATCCTCATTCTATGAAGCTAGAAGTCACCCCTGAAAAAGAAATTCCGTTTAAGGATATTTCACTGATGATGATGTTGTCGCCCGCTAAATTAATTGAATCGTTGCAGCCAAGTTTAGTAATAAATGGCTCGGAAATTGAAATATCGAAGGGGAACTAAGATTTTCACTTAGTTATCACCATTAGGCGTCTTAGAATAATTAGTTGAAATTAGTGACGATTGGGACCAATCTTGTCGCTATGAAAATTATATTAGCGACTTTAATTGCAGGCTTTTTGTGTTCGGCAGAGCCTTATGAAACCAAAATTTATGATTCGTCCTTTTCTTCGTCCTCAAAAGTGATTATCGATAAAGCTGAAATTCAAGATTCTAAAGCACCAAATATGTCCTCTTTGCTTTCTACAAAAGCAAATATCAATATTACGAATACTCCCTTTCAGCCCAATTCGCTTTATGTGCGAGGCGGGGATTCTAGTCAAGTGCTGATTTTGATTGACGACATTCCCGTTTATGATGCCTCGACCGTTCAGCGCAGTTTTAATTTAAATTCGGTTAGTTTAAATTCGGTCGAACGAATAACCGTAATCAAAGGCAGTCAGTCAGTTTGGTATGGCGGCCAGGCGTTGAGCTCTGTTATAAAGATCGATACGTTACCGCAAACGGCGGTTGACGGAAAACAAATAGACGTTTCATTGGGCGCCCATGATTTTGCGGATTTAAGCGGTGATGTAACTTCCAAAGTTTCGGATAATGCGTTGATATCCGTGCGAGGCCAATATCAGTATCAAAACAGTCCAAGCCCCGTTGAATTTTCCGATTTTAAGTATATAAAAAGAAAAGACAATGTGGAGGCAATTTATTTGTATAGGGATGACTTTCAGTTCGACATAAAACTGTCACATACTACAGATAGAAATGAAAATGTAACAGGGGTATCGCAATATGATTTTAAATCAGCTGATACCACTGATTTTATTTCTTCAAGTGTGGTAAATCAGTATCAAATGGCGATAAGAAACAATACGGTTTCTTATCGACCATTTTTTTCGATTGGCTATGTTGATGCCAATCGGGTTTTTAACGAAGGTGTTAGTTTTAACAATTCAGATGAACAAAATCAGGTCTATAAAAGCTATTTGATTCCAATTCGCGGGGAACTGAGATTGGTAAATTCTGAAAACTGGAAATGGGACGTTGGCGCCAGTTTCCAAAAAGAATACATGCTTTGGGAAGCCTTTAAAGTTCAGCAGGCACAAAGTGACAATGAAATGTCGGGCACTTTTACAAAATTGGAATATGCGCCTACGTCGGAATTGACCTTTTTAGGTGGATTTCGATACGATACTAGTTTGAACTTTCGCGATGTCAGCACTTATCAAGTAGGCTTGACGTTTAAAGAATTTAAAATCGAGCATTCAACTGGTTATCGACTGCCTTCATTGTATCAACTATTTTCCAATAAGGGAAATTCAGGTTTGAATCCAGAGTTTGCGCGGACATTTTCTGTAAGTCATGATCAAATGATCAATGAAGATTTGGAAACCTCAATCGCGGTTTTTGAAACCCATGTTGAAAATTTGATCGCAGCTAGAGGATACCCGTTACAATATTACAATGTAGGTAGGACCCTCACTCGCGGAGCGGAAGCGTCGATGTTATATCAAATCGCTCCAGGTCAAAAAGTTACGTTGAATCTTGGGTATCAGGAACCTAAAGATATTAATACCGGACGATGGCTTGCTCGAAGACCTCTTAAAAGCGGCAGTCTTTCTTACAGTCAAAAGCAGGCGGGTCGTACCTGGAGTCTAGAATTGGTTGGCCGTGGTGAAAGAGACGATTTTAAAAGTGCCTCAGAAACTGTGAGTCTTCCTGGTTATACCTCTTTGAACTCTAGTTATATTTGTCCAGTGGAAACAAATAGTCGTGGACTAAAAGAGTTATCACTGTATTTTCGCGGCGAAAATTTGCTATCTGAAAAATATGAGGAAAGTTATGGGTATCGGAATCCTGGGCTTGGGTTTTTTGTTGGGCTGCGGGCCGGTATCTAGGGCCTTTCTTTTTGGGTACCGGAAATACTTTCGGTTGAATATAGGATTTAAATATGGGATTTTTTTTGGATGCGGGTTAAGGAATCTTTTTGTGATTTAGGTGTTCAAGATCAGATGTTGAAAGATTCGGAATTATCTTTGTTGGATTTTATGAAATCTATTCCTTTTGAATACACGCGGATTGGTGAAGTTAAGTCTTGGCTTTATTTTGGGCGATATTTACTTGTTTGGTTGTCTGGGCTTTATTTTGGTTATCAACTGGGGCTAATTCCAGTTTGGTCTTGGTTTCACTTTGTTTTTGGTTTGACTCATATCGGTTTTCACAATTGGAAGATTTCGCATAATTTTCATCATGCTTTTAGTCAGTGCATTGGTAAAGACACTACATGGACTAAAGGAAAATGGACGACGACGCAGTTTTGGGAAAGTGATCATAAGGCTCGAAAGGACTATTTGATTGGGTATGGTGGGCCGATTGGGATTATGATCGGGTACTATTTTGCCGTTGTTCACTATGTATGGTTTGCTAAGTTTCATCCTTTTATTCCAATCTCTGCCGATCAAAAACGTCAATTGCGGAAATCAAATAGGATTTCGCTTTGTTTTACTCTTGTTCATTTTAGTGTGTATTATTATTTAGGAGGATGGCCGTTTTATCTTTGTTTCCATATTATACCGATAATGGTAGGGGCCGTTTTTGTAGTGGGTGTTCCACTATTGCAACATGCCCATGAAAATGCAGTTTATTTTGATGCGAAGAATTGGTCTCCGCTGCGTGGGCAGATTTTGGGGACTTATAATTTTCGGATGCCCTAAGTATTTGAACGAATTTTTAAAGATGTGAATCTTCACATTGTCCATCACCTAAATCCTAAAGTGCCCTGGTACAATTTACGTCCTGCCTATGAAGGAATAAAAAAAAAGTATCCTGAGTTTGTGCTTGAGTATGATTTAGACTGGAAATCACTACATGCTATTTTTCAGCGACCCCTTGCAGAACTAGATTCTAAATATAATTTCTTTCGCGCGGCGCCACTTCCTGAAGATTTAAAGCCACAGTCTTAATTGTTATTTTTTCGAAAAAAGTTTGGGCAGTTACCGTCTCAAATTGATATTCACCAACAGTTTCAAATTAATATTCATTATTAACTTACTAAATTCGTTAAGATTCCTAGACGTTTGTCGATAGGACCTTTGTCAGTCTAGTGGGAGGTGTCGATGAATACGGGTAAAATAGTTTTAGTAAGGCGCCTAGTGCTTACTTTTTTTATGTTTTGTTGGTCCTCGCTTCAGGCCGCTGATACAACTATCGCCTCCTTCAATTTGAGTTCCACTGTTCCGACCGTATTCAGTGTCACAACTCGAGGCGTTCCAGGTGATTTAGATCTATCTCCTGGCGTGCAAGTGAACAATCGCCGAATTGGACTGGTTCATTTAAAATACAATGCGAATGTCGCGAGCCTAGTTATTTCTAGCAGCACAGCCAGCGGTGGTCCAACCAGCGGTGGTGGCGGCGCGTATTCGTTTCAAGGCGGTGGCTTTAAAGTTTCTGTATCGCCGGGCTGCACATCCGTTGATCCCACCTACAATACTCCGTTTACTCTTACCAATGCAGGTACAGATATTAAAAGTGTTTTGTCCACGGCCTTAGTGACCGGGATTGAAGAAGATTGCGATGTTCTGGCAAGCTGGACGGGAACTGCGGCCGCATTGCCTTTGGCCGGGGTTTACTCGATGCAAGTGCAAGTGACTATGATGTCTAATTGACTTCGTCAATTGTGATGTCGAATTGACCTCGTCGATCAGGATGCCGAATTGACCTTGTCAATCAGGATGCCAAATTGACCTAGACTTTTCTAGCCTTGCCATAGGGTTGGGTCTTTTAGATAATTTAGGCATGAAAGCTTTAAAATATCTTATTTTATTATTTCCTACAG
>JAYTTH010000276.1:0-21877 GCA_043745515.1 Pseudobdellovibrionaceae bacterium
TTCCTCTTCTTTTAAGTTTTATATTTTTTAAACTACCGCTTAGTTCAAAATTTGTCTAAAATTTTCTATAAGGTCTAAGGTATTGCATGACGTTAAACACATTTGGATAAGATGGATGAGCATTGCCTAATTGAATGTTGAGTTTTAAATAGTAAATCTAACGATGAAACCGATCCCTTTATGTGAAAGGACATTTATGAAAATTTTTGTGGGAATAAAGCAAGTTCCTGATACTGAAACCAAAATAAAACTCGCTGCCGGAGGGGCCGGCGTCGATTTGACTGGCGCCAAATGGGTCGTGAATCCTTATGATGAATTCGCGATAGAGGAAGCTATAAAAATTAAAGAGAAAAATCCAGGAACCCAAGTGTTTGCCATTACGTTGGGGCCAAAACAACGCGCGTCTGAAGTTTTGAGAACAGCGTTGGCAATGGGTTGTGACGAAGGCGTCGTCGTTAATTCAAATAGTGAGCTGGATAATTTTGCGGTTGCCAAAGCACTATCGCTGGCAATCAAGGCAGAGGGTGGTTGCGATTTAATTTTGCTCGGAAAACTTGCGATCGATGACAATGGCAGCTCGGTTGGACCGATGTTAGCTGAAATGATGGGCATTCCCCACATTAGCGTAGTAAGTAAATTGGAAGTTAACGGCTCGACCCTGCGGCTTGAGCGCGATATTGAGGGCGGCGCCAAAGAGATTTTTGAGGTTTCGACTCCTTGTTTGTTGTCAGCCAACAAGGGTTTGAACATGCCTAGATACGCAAGCCTTCCAGGAATTATGAAAGCTAAAAAGAAAGTTTTAAAAGACTATGAGGCCGAGGCCTTAGGCGTGTCCGCTGCGGATATAAAATCGAAGGCTGTGTCTTATACTCTGCCAGATGAAAAAACTGCTGTTAAAATGTTGGCCGGGGATGCCGCCAGTCAGTCAAAAGAGCTAGCCCACCTGTTGCGTGACGAAGCTAAGGTTTTATAAATAAGGAATATATCATGAATAAAATTATTGTTTTATGTGAACATACTAATCAAAACTTAAAGCGAAGCTCGATCGAGCTTTTGCAATTTGCACGATCTCAAAATTTTCATGTAGTAGGACTCGTGCTTGGTTCGGAAACACAAAAGGTTGCCGAGCAAGCCACGGCCAATGGCGCCAACGATGTTTTGCTATATGACGATCCCAAGCTAAATGCCTACAATCCAGAACTGTATGTGGTTGCGATTGAAGACGGAGTAAAGCAGTCGGATGCAAAACGCATTCTAGCTCCGGCGTCGTCTATTGGAAAGGATGTTTTCCCTAGACTTGCGGCCAGATTGGGCTCCTCTTTGGCAAGCGACTGTGTTGGGCTGTCGGTTGATGATGGCCATTTAATTGCGAAAAAACCGATGTACGCTGGAAAATGTTTTGCCCAGATGAGCCTAAAAAACTCGCCCTACCAAATTGTTTTAATGCGTGCGAATCAAATGCCTGTGGCGGCAGCCGGCGCCTCTAATGCCGCAGCTATAAAGGTGCTGCCGTTGCCAACTGTGACTCTAAAAGCAATTTTAAAAGAAGTCGTTAAAGGCGCCTCTGAAAAATTAGATCTTACAGAAGCAAATGTTATTGTTTCGGGTGGCAGGGGGCTAAAAGAAGCTGGAAATTTTAAATTGTTGGAAGACTTGGCTACTGTTTTAGGCGCTACTGTTGGGGCGTCCCGAGCTGTGGTAGACGCGGGCTGGGTTCCACACTCTATGCAAGTCGGTCAAACAGGTAAGACGGTGGCTCCAACGCTTTATATTGCGGTCGGAATTTCTGGAGCTATTCAACATTTGGCTGGAATGACGGGCAGCAAAGTCATCGTCGCGATAAACAATGATCCCAATGCGCCGATTTTTCAAAAGGCTACCTATGGAATTGTGGGCGATCTGTTTGAAGTGCTTCCAAAGTTGACTGACGAATTTAAAAAATTGCTCGGCAAATAGCTGGAGCGCAACTAAATGTGTGATTCAATTTGATTTTTAGAAAATACGTTTTATCTTTTATAGTTTGGCTCATCTACAAAACTCTTTATTTTACTTGGCGGGTTCGTTTTCACGAGCCTGACGAGCTGAAAAGTCGCCTCAAATCCAAAGATGTTCCTCTCGTTTTTGCCCACTATCACGGCGACGAAATTGCCCTTTTGCAATTGATTCCGCTGTATCGGATAGCCACGATGTCATCTAAAAGCAAAGATGGCGAATTAATGAGTGGCTTGATCTGGTTAATGGGCGGCCGATCGTCCAGAGGGTCTTCATCACGAGGGGCTGTTGAGGCGCTTAAGGGTCTTGTTAGAATCATGAAGAAAGAAAAGTTCAACGCCTGTTTGGCAGTCGATGGCCCGAAGGGACCAATCTATAAAGTAAAGCCGGGGGTCTTTGAAATTTCCAGGCTAACTCACGGACAACTTTATTTTGGCGGCGTCCACTGTGATCGTGCTTTTCATTTTCCCAAAGCTTGGAACAAAACGTTTCTGCCAAAGCCATTTGCTATTGTAGATATTGTTTGGCTGGGACCCTATGGTCCCTATGATAAGAATTCAGACCCGCGCGACCCCAAGCTTTTAGAAGAGGCAGAATCATTACTTGTTTCAGCTAGATCAAAGGCCAAGGAAGTGTTTGATCAGTCACTTTAAGAGTGATAGCTTTTAAGGAAGCCAAAGTTTTAGCTCGCGGTGTAAAATTTTAAAAAAGGATTTTTAAATGCCTAAGTTCGCGTCGGCAATTTTAATTGGATTGATTTCTACTTCCCTACTTTCATTTGGGCAGAAAAAACCAGATGAACTTGTAGCTAGTGTCGGAAACACTAAGATCACTCTAAAAGATTTTAACGACAAGTTTAATCAAGCTACAAAAATGTCTGTGAATCCCCCTCCAAGTAAAAAACAATTTCTAGAAGAATTGATTCGGTTTGAAGTCGGTGTTCAAGAAGCCGAAAAAAGAAATTTAGACCGCGATCCTATCGTTCGCGATGCCATGAGGCGCGAATTGTACAAAGGCCTGCTAGAAAAAGAATTGGGAATGAGGGTTCAAAATATGCCCATTACGGAAGCAGAAATGGCAGAGCATTATAAAAAAAATCCTGAAGTTCGCTTTAGCCATATTTTATTTGAATTAAAGCCTGACCCGACACCTGCACAGCGAGCTGAGGCGCTCGATCGCGCAAACAAAGTTTTTGACGAAGTTAAAAAATCCAAAAGGCCTTTTGCTGAACTGGTAAAACTGTACTCCGATGACCCTCTCTCTAAGCAGGTTGGTGGAGACGCCGGGTGGCAGTCTCGATTGACGATTGTTCCGCAGCTTTATGAGGCGGCTCTGAATGGCAAGCCTGGAGATATCAAGGGACTAATTGAAACCCAATTTGGCTTCCATATTATCCGAATTACAGAAAAGCGCGCATACGAAAATGCAAGCAAGCGCGCTGTTCGCCTTTCTGTATTTGAAGAAAAACGTAAAAAGATATTTGACGACTACATGGAAAAATTAAAGAAAAACTACACTATAAAATCTAATCCTTCAGTCGTAGAGTAATTTGTGTTTGTTCGTAGTTTTTGGGACCAATATGCAGTTGGTTTTCTGGCTGCATTCTTTCTGCTGGGCGTCCGCTGCACCAATCAACAACCGTCAATTTCAAATAAACCGATATTAAAAGTAAATGAAAACGTGATGTCGGCAAAAGAGTTTTCAAATAAACTCGCAATGCGTTTGCGCGAATTGGACTCGTTGGCCGCCAAAGACCCGAATGTAAATTCGCGAGTTAAAGATGAAATAACAAATTCTTTTATCGTTCGAAGCTTAATGATCGACTGGGCTCTGAAAAATAAAATTTCTGCTTCCGATGCGGAGGCCGAAATTGAAACCAATAAAATTCGCGCACAATACCCTGACGATCTGGCTTTTCGTCGAATGCTGGCAGAAGAAAGCACTTCTTTTGCCGAGTGGCAGGCTAATTTGAAGCTGAATATACTTGAAAAGAAAGTATCCGCAGAAATAAATAAAAATATCGTCACGCCGACCGACGATGAAATCCGCGCTTACTATAACGAAAACAAAGAAAGTTTTAGAAAAAAGGAACGCATTTTTCTGAATCAAATCGTTTTAAAAGATCAGGCTCGGGCCGAATATATGAAGCAAGAGTTAAAAAAGCAGCCTTTTGAGGTTTTAGCTAAAAAGTATTCTATTGCGCCTGAAGCCGCGTCCGGCGGAATCGTTGGCTGGGTCGAGCGCGACACAGTAGATTTTTTTAGCCCCGTTTTTAAGTGGGCTCTTAACCAGGTGGGCGAAGTCGTTACGTCTCCCTTTGGGTTTCATGTTATCAAAATAACCAAGCGCGAACCAGAACACGTGTCCTCCCTTGACGAGGAAAGGGTTAAAATCAAAAGAAGAATCATTGAACTAAAAGAAAAATCAGCCTATGTTTCCTGGATAGACAAGGAGCTGCGCAGCAGCTCTGTTTTCAAAGATGTCGAATTGATATCTGCTTTGAAAATCGAAACACGGGGCAGCCAAAATGAAAAAAAGTAATCTATTTTTAATTCCGATAATTATTTTTTCTGGTGTGAAATCTAAAGCAGAGCTCGTTGACCGAATAGTGGCCACAGTTAATTCGGAGATTGTATTGGAATCAGATTTCCAAACTTTGAAAAACAAACTCAATGGTTCGACAATGGTAGACGAATCCTTAGTCGACAATATCGATCTTGACACTCTTGCCAAAGATCGAAAAGCTCAGCTTGACTACCTAATCAATGAGCGACTTCTGGATTCGGAAGTTAAACGTTTGAACCTTTCAGTCACTATGGATCGAGTTCAAATTGAAATTAAAGAAATGGCTAAGCGAAACAATATTACGCCTGAAGAAGTCTTGGCGGCCGTAAAAGCACAGGGAATGGGCGTCCCAGAGTATCAGGAGTTTTTAAAAAACAGAATTGAACGTCAAAACCTTTTAGAGCAAGAGATTATTTCAAAAATTCGAGTTACTGAAGAAGACGCATTTTCAGAGTATTTAAGAAAAAATCCTACCTCTAAAAGCGCAATATCAGAATATAAAATCGCACAAATTTTATTTAGAGTTAAAAAAGATACTACGCCTGAATCTGTTTTTGCCCGCGCACAGGATATACACAACAAACTCATTCGCGGCGATAAATTTGAAACACTGGCTGAACAAAACAGTGAAGATCCTGATTTTTCACAAGGCGGCTTGCTTGGAACGTTTAAATCCGGTGAGTTTTCCAAGGACATAGAAGATGCCATTAAAAAAATCGAAATCGGCGAGATTACCCCTGTCATTCGCACCAAACAGGGCTTTCATATTTTTAAGTTGTTAGAATCCAAAACGGTCAAGGATCCCAAATTCGAAAAAGAGAAACCTTCCCTGACGGCACAGCTGGTGGAGCGAAATTTTAAACGGCAATTAAAAATCTGGCTTCAGTCAAAAAGAGACGAATCGTTTTTAAAAATTAACTCTAATGAAGCCGTTACAAAATAAAAAAACCCTCCTCGTTACTACAGGCGATTCCGACGGGGTGGGTTTCGAAGTTTCCGCAAAAGCCTTGATCGCTTTGCCTAAAGCTTTTTTTAAAACGTCTACTGTTTGCGTTTTTGTATCTAAAAATTTCGAGAAAAAATATTTTACTTTACTTTGCAAAACCTTTCGAGTCGTCACCTTGCCTATGGCGTCTAGCGCTTTTTCAGTTGCTGCCCTGGTAGCCCAGCCTTCCTCTAAAAAACCATGTTTGTATTTTGTGGTTTGTTCAGATTCACCACCGGACTGGATTTTTTCCCTAGCCTGCCTATGTCTGAGGTCTCCAAATTCTTTGGCTCTTGTGACGGCTCCGCTCTCGAAGACTCTTATAAAGGCAGCGGGGTATTCTGAAATTGGCCATACTGAAATTCTAGCCACTGTTTCTAAGACAGATTCGCTATATATGGCTTTTGTTGGAAAGTATTTTAACGTGGTTCTTTTGACTGGGCATATTCCGCTGAAGGATGCATCAGCTGCCTTGAAAAAAACTCAATGGAATTCAGTCAGCAAGTTGATAGATGTTTTTATTAAGAGCCTGCGCTGGCCAACAAAGCCAATTGGAGTTCTTGGGATGAATCCCCATGCCGGAGAAACTGGAATAATTTCAGGCGTCGAAGAGGCGTTGATCTCTGGCCAAATTGACAAGCTAAATAGCTCTCAATCAAAAAATAAATGGGAGGGCCCTTTAGTACCAGACGCTGCGTTCCTAAAAGCCAATTGGAACCGCTATAGTGTGTATCTTTGTGGATATCATGATCAGGGACTCATCCCCTTTAAGGCCATTCACGGGCAGGATTCTGGGGTTCATGTTACATTAGGCCTTCCCTTTATTCGAACCAGTGTAGACCATGGAACAGCAAAAGAAATTTTTGGAAAAAATCGAGCGAATCCTAGCTCTATGATCGAGGCCCTTAAGTTGGCCAAAAACCTAATAGACAAGAAGTTAAATGTATAAATTTTTAAAGAAAATAGTGCACCTTCAAATGCCTGGCTTCCTATTGTTGATGCCGTTTTCAGCAATGGCCGAGTCGATTTTAAGTGGAAATTTTTATAGTTTTTATGAATCGGGCGCGACTAAAAATTTGACTACAAAAGGACTGGGTGGCTCCTTGCTAGCGCAGTCCAAATTGGGCGAACAGTGGCAAACTCAAATTGAATTTATAGGTGAAAAAGATTTTGCCGACACCAATGCCTCCATTGGTGAAATTCGAAACCTCTATGGAGAGTGGAAAAATCAATACGTAACGGCTCGACTTGGCTGGCAAACTATAGATTGGGAAGGTACAGATATTTTTAATCCTGCTGATGTAATTAACAGTAAAAACTACACTCGTCCGATGACACCAATATCCAGAGCATCACCAACCTTGAGAGTTTCGGCAGAGTTAAACTCTTTTGAGTGGGATATGATTTTGATTCCAAGAAAATCGGGAAACGCATATCCAAACAACAAAAACTATTGGCTTCCACGAAATAAAAGAATCCTGGTGGATAGCGGCAATACCGAAATTATTATCCCGGACTCAATCGATTATGAACTTCGACCGCCAATCATTTTAAGTGAAGCCAACAAGGATAATTTTGGAACGCGCTTGAATTACCGGGGTTTGAGTTTGGACATTGGTTTATTTTATTTTGAAGGAGCCAATACCTCGGGCACTTTGATTTTGGAGGGCGTGCCACAAGAAGTTTTTCCAAAAAGTTCGATTCTTTTAACGTCACCCATTGCCGTGACTCCGATCGAATATAAACAAAAAACTTATGGACTCACCGTTACCAAGCCGTTTCTAGATAGCTGGATTCTAAGGCTATCTGGTGCCTACACGCAACCACTAGCGGTCGATGAAAGGGTTCCAAAGCCGCAAGACACTGCAGTAGTTGCTTTTGAAAAATCGTCTACTATT
Organism: Pseudobdellovibrionaceae bacterium; assembly: GCA_043745515.1. Lineage (GTDB taxonomy): Bacteria > Bdellovibrionota > Bdellovibrionia > Bdellovibrionales > Bdellovibrionaceae > UBA2316. The sequence continues at coordinate 7,441 of JAYTTH010000276.1, forward strand.
TTTAAAAAATCTGTAATTACGAGTTTGGCCGTATATAGAATTAGAAAATCAGATATAAATCAGGTTACACTTCTAAGGTCTGTATTTGCAAATGCCCTGTCTTTTTCAGGACGACTGGAAGTTTCCGAAGAAAGCTCGTGGCTCTGGGCCTTTGTTTTTGATCTATTGGGCAAATCTAATTTGTCTCATCTAGAATGGAGTTATAGAATAAATAATTTAATCTCAATAGGCGCCTCAACCGATCAATTTGAAGGACCACCAGAAACCCTGATCGGATCCTACTCCAATTTTGACATCTACCGGGCGTTTTTAAAACTCTCTTTTTGAAAATCCAATATAACGCTGTTCCCAACAACTTCATAGTCGTCCACTATGAATAACTCATCAAATAACGACTTTAAACTATAGCGAACATCAATTTTTATAGCCGACTCCAAAGCAGATTTGGCTTTTTTAACTATGATTCCTGAAATTCTTTCGGACGGGTTAAAGTTCTTAATGTAACTATTTTCAAAACGATATTTAAAATCTAGGCTCGGTGATTTGGCAGATATATTAATGTCCTGACCTGATTTCGAAATATCTGCGTTTACGGAAAATCCAAAAGCCAAATCAAGATACGGTATACATTTTGAATCTCTTTCGGCGTCAAAGTTCCCGTTTAGATTCCCAGAGATTTGTGCCGTGTTTTTGGATGTCCATTTTACAACTACGTTGTAGAACGATTTGAAACTAACCTCAAATCGCGAATCTTTGCGAAAATTCATCAGGTCTGGCCACAGAAAAAATTGCAAAAACCGACTCCGCAGCAAACCCATAAACCCATCATTTTCCCTTATATTGATTGTTTTAATTGTAGCCGTTTGGATATTCTGCTTTGCCATATTAGTAACCAAACTTTTGGGAATTATAATTTTTTGCTTATCGAAATTCATGTTTGTAAATTCAGATTTGGTTAATAATTGTTTCTCTGAACCAGTAAGATCTTGAGTTACCTCTGTTGCCAACGTACCTAAAATCCCTACGCCCTTGGCGTTCCACACGGCAATTCCATCTATTTTAACTTTTGAATTTATTCCCGAAAAAAGGCTATCCTTTGCTGAACTCCATTGACTTAGAATGGCTTCTTTAATTCTTTCAAAAATTAAAGACTGAATAAACTGCCTATCTCCCAATCCTGCTTTTATTTGGGAAGTAAAAACAGAATTGATTCCCAACGGACCCGAGCAAAAGAAATCTGAAATGATCCACGGGTTATCCGTCCAATCTAACTGTAAATCATTCAGAACTGGCGACGGAAAGCTATTAACCCGACTCCAATTCAAACTACTTGTTAAATGTATTCCAAAATTGGAAATGGAAATGGAAGAACAATGGGATACAACTCGGACACGAATTACATTCCCCGCGACAATTTGTTCAATAGTTTGATCAATGGAAATCATTGGAATCTGGATAGTGACGCTTAGTTTGTCAGTTTTATTTAAAATGGTTTGATCAGAAATCTGATATTCTAAGTGGTCGGTGGTCGCTAATATTTTCAATTCTGATACGCTCAAGTTCCAAGAATTCACTGACAATGGACCAGGTTGCATCCGGTATTCTATTTTAAAGGGTTTTTGACTAAGGTCGGTAGAAATACCTGTCCAGGGCTTCCAAACCAAGACTTCGGTCTTTAAAACCTGGCCCATGGCCAAATCCATACTCAAGAAAAAAACGAATAGTACCGACTTTAGTATACAAGACATTGGAGAATCCCTTTCTATGAAAAATGCTACTGACCTAAATCCAGTCGGAACACTAGAACGAAAACTTGAGAAAGTATTTCCGCCGAACACTAAAAAATCATTTTTAGTTTACTCATTAGTTATTGGTCTTGGATCCATGCTCTTGGTTTTGAGTTTGTTTTTTGGTTTGAAAATAAAAGGACTTAATACAAACTATTCGATAAAAGATTTTTACCCTAAACAACATTCGCTGCTTGAAACGGATACTATAGTAAAAAAAGCTTTTCAACTTCGGGAAAGTCCTACTCTTTATTTTATTTTAACTCGTCGGGATCATTTAAATTGGTTATCTCAGAAGCCGTATTTGGAAATGAAAAGTATAACTGATACGTTACGATTACGTTCAGATATTAAATCCATTCTTGGAATAAGCACCGTGGAAGGTGCTCAGTTTAACTCTGATGGATTAATTGTCGGACCGCTTTTAGAAAACAAATCCACTCCCATGCGGCAATTGACCGCAGAGAGTAATCCCATATTGAAGCCAATGCTTTTGTCCTGGGACAATACGTCCGCAGTGATCGTTGTTGAATCAAAAGCCACCGAGCCAGGAAACATTAAAATCCTCGCCGGTCAAGTTACAGATCTAATATCGAAACTGGATCCCTACTTGCTTGTACAAGTGGCTGGACTTCCAGCCGTTCAATATAGGATCGCTGAAGTGATTCAAACCGATCTTGGTTTTTTTATGGGGTTAGTGGTTTTAGTTTTTTGTGGAATGTTTTTTCTGCTTTTTCGACAATTAAGTATTATGTTTTTTGCGTTTGGGTCTTTGGTTTTAGTAAATACAACAGTCATTGGGATTATTGCGCATTTTAAAATACCGTTTAGCGCGATTCTTTCAACGCTACCCATTTTAATTAGTATCTCATCTATGAGCATTTTGGTGCACACGTTACATCTGTGGTCGCAGGTAGATCATTCAAAGACACTCAATGCGCGTTTTACTCAAGCTCTTTTAAAAATTGCTGACTTGGCCTTACCAAATTTTTTAGGCTCCATAACCACCACTTTAGGATTTATAGCGCTTTCGTCGTCCTCAATACCTGTGATTCAAAAATATGGGGTGGTTGTCGGAGTTTCTGTGGTAGCGGCCTGGCTCTTGACCCAGATTTATTTGATCGTAGGCCTTGTGTGGCTCAGTCCAAAAAAGAAACTTCTTTCTGTGAATCGATCTAGTTGGTCACTTTTGGGAATGAAATATGGAGGACCTATACTTATCGGAACCCTTGCCTGTACCATTGGAATGAGTGCTTTCATTCCTAAAATTCAATTTTCATCGAAACTATTTGACGACTTGTCCATGTCGGATCCAATTCGAAGAGCTACAAATGTCATGGATAAAAGTTTTGGTGGTATTGTAAATTATGATATCGTGCTGACGTCTACAACCGAAAGCCATTGGAAACAATTGGCTTCTTTAAGTCTGCTTCGTTCTTTTACAAACGATGTGCAAAAAATCTCAGGCGTGGGCAGCACAATTAGCCACTATGATTTTTTACCTGCAAATCAATTGCGCTCTCCTGCCGCGGTGGCAGAGTCTTTATTTTTGTTTTCCCTGGCAGCAGAAAATCCTTTAAAACAGTTTTTAACTGATGATGGGCGTAAGGCTCGCGTTCTAGTTCGTCTTCACGATTTGCCTTCCAAAAATATTCAAGCAATTCGTGATCAAGTAGTAAGAGTTGCGAAAAGCCGATTTGGCTCTTCGATCTCTATTCAAGAGGCCGGCCTTGCGGTCAATAGTCATGCAATTAATCATGAGGTTGCTAGGCAACTTGTGTTTGGTTTTTGGGAGTCGCTAGTATTGATTGGATTTTTTTTGGTGGTCGTTTTCAGGTCGCTAAGATGGGCACTTATTGCTTGCATTCCCAATTTAATTCCACCGATTTTGCTAATGGGCTTTATGGGCCTATTTGAAACCAGTGTTAAGCCCGGAATCGCATTGATTTTCTCTATAGTTCTTGGGCTCGCTTTTAATAACACGGTTTATTTTTTATCTCGCTTAAAGACACTATTGGAAAAGCAGACGTCATTTCAAAAAAGCTTAAAGCAGGCACTTTTGCAGGAAGGAAATCCCTGCGCATTTGAAACTTTGATAATGCTTTCTGGCTTTAGTATTTTTGTATTTTCAAGTTTTAGCATGAATAAACTCTTTGGAGGCTTTATGGTTCTTTCTATTTTATTCGGTTTTGTAGCCGATTTACTTTTTCTGCCAGCCCTTCTGTCATTCTTTCCTCGGCTTGGTACTGACGACCCAGTTAGGAGCAAAACACCCGTTGGAACTAGAAAATGGGTGGCTGCAACTCCTATCGTTGTAATAGTTTTTATTTTATATTGTTTTAAATCTCATGCCCTCACTGCAGATCAAGTACTGCAACTATCGGCCAAGTCAGTATCGTCGATCGATGATCAGGCCGACGTTTTAATGGAAATAGTAGAGGCAAACAACGATGTAAAAACTAGAAAGTTTAAAATGAAGACTATGAATCAAAATGGTTTTCGAGCAATGATTCGAATGCAAGCGCCTGCAGATATTAAAAATACAGGGTTTTTGACCCAAGTTATTGGAAATCAAGAGCAACAGTGGATATATTTGCCTTCAACTAAGCAGGTTCGAAGAGTGATTTCAAGAAAATCTGAAAATGGTATTTTAGGCTCGGAAGTGTCAAGTGAAGATTTAAGCTTGGGACTAGTTCAAAAGTCGAAAGTCGCACTGTTTGGTCAAAATTTAAAATATCACATACTAAGTATCCAGTTTAAAAACAATCAGTCTAAATACACCCATGCATTTTCATACATAGATAAAAAAACGTTTGTTCCCATAAGGACTGTTTACTTTACTGGCCCAAATAAAGTTAAAACAGTCGAGTTTGGTAATTACATTCTATTGAATAGAAAAATATGGCGGGCACAGGAAATAAAAGTTGTGAATCATCTCAACAGCCGTCGAACGAATTTGAAATTTATGACCTACAAAGTTAATGTTGGAATTAAACTCAACGCTTTCTCGCAATCTGCACTGAAAGACGAATCTTAGGTAGCTCCATCGCTTTTCGGTCCTATTCCTCGGGGGACCAGCTCTCTGTGGGGACTTTGAAAGTCCTTTAAAGCTCTATTTTGCTGAATACTCATTGAACTTGGACTTCGTTGGCCCTATTCTTTCGGTTTATTTCGACTAGGGAGGTTGTGTGTATCAAAGTGTTATTTTCAGAGAATATGATATTCGGGGTGTTTACAACAAAGAGTTCGACAACGATTTCGCTTACAATTTGGGAAGATCTTTTGCTTCCTATTTGTTTAAACGACTAAACAAAAAAGATCTGTATGTCACAATTGGACAAGATGCACGTTTATCATGCCCCGCGATCGCTAAATCTTTAACCAAAGGCCTAATGGAATCGGGAGTCCGCGTTTCCCATTTAGGTTTAGTCACGACTCCAGTTTGTTATTTTTCGACTTTTGAAATTCCAGGCGTTGACGGGGCCGTTCAAATTACAGGTTCCCACAATCCACCCGAATACAATGGATTCAAAATATCATTTGGAAAAAGTACTATTTTTGGCGAAGAAATTCAGAAGCTAAGAGTGATAATGGAAAAAAACGATTACATTTCTGGAACAGGTTCTGAAAATACTTATGATATTTTTCCACAGTATTACGCACGCTACAAAAAAGAATTTGGACAAATTAAACCGGTCAAAGTTGTTTTGGATTGCGGAAATGGGGCTGGCGGTTCCGTGGCTAGGGGATTGTTCAATGCCGTTGGCTTAGATCCAGTCATATTATTTGAAAAGCCCGATGGCACTTTTCCAAATCATCATCCTGATCCTACCGTTGAAAAAAATCTCAAACACCTGCGTGATGAAGTTCTAAAGACTGGGGCTATTTGCGGAATCGGTTTCGACGGCGATGCCGATCGAATTGGTGTAGTAGATCACACTGGTAAAATGCTTTATGGGGATGAATTGATGGTTATTATTGCCAGGTCAATTCTTGAAACCAACAAAGGTGCAAAGATAATCGGTGATGTTAAGTGCAGTGATCGTATGTATGACGATGTGGCCAAGCATGGTGGTGTGCCTATCATGTGGAAAACAGGTCATAGTTTGGTTAAAGAAAAAATTAAAATTGAAAAATCACCATTTGGCGGTGAAATGAGCGGACATATCTTTTTTGCCGATCGTAACTATGGATACGACGATGCTCCATATGCAGCCCTTCGATTGGTAGAAATTCTTTCTAAAACAGGAAAGACTCTTCCAGAATTAATGGCGGGGTTGCCTCCTGCTTTTAATACCCCAGAGATTCGAGTAGACACTACTGAAGATAAAAAACTACTTATTGTAGAAAAAATGAAAGAGGCGTTTTCAAAAGGTGGGGACTTCAAAGTGAATTTAACTGATGGAATTAGAATTTCATTCCCTTACGGATGGGCATTGTGCCGCTCTTCTAACACTCAGCCAGTCCTGGTATTGCGGTATGAATCGGATACTCAAGAAGGTTTGAACAAGATTAAAAACCAAGTAGAAGCTGTCGTTAACAAATATCTTTAGCTAAATCATTCTTAATTTGGACCTAGGGGCTTGAGTATATCGCAAGCCCTTTAATTTTAATACTCCAGTGTGAAAATAAAAAAGCCCACTTTGGGGTGAGCTTTTCAAAATCTAGCTAGTTTTTAAACTCTCACTTTTGGTTCAAAGTAAGAACTAAAGCAAGCCACCGATTTTTACGAATGCGACCAGAAAGCCCAAGATTACAAGTGACTCGATAAGAGCCAAAGACAACAACATTGGCGTAAAGATCTTATCCTGAGCGGCTGGATTTCGAGCAATACCTTCAAGAGCAGCGGCTGCTGCGATGCCCTGTCCAAGCGTTCCACCAAGAACCGCTATACCCATACAAATGGCAGCGCCAATTGCAAGTAAGCCTTTTCCGTCGTTGGCCGCTGCAGCTACTGCAGGATGAGTTGCTGCGTCTTGAGCAAATACTGTTGTTGAAGCAAGAATTGTTGCAATTACTGTTACTAAATTTTTCATGTTATCTCCTTATGAAAATTAATTTTTTATAATTTAAAATACTCTGTGGTAATTCTATTTAATGGTCTGAAGCTTGAGCTAAAGCGATATAAACCATTGATAATAAAGTAAACACAAATGCCTGTATAAAACACACAACCATTCCAAGAATATAAAATGGAATTGGAATTAAAAGAGGGTAGGGGACAATCCCTAAAAACACACCTAAAACCGTATGATCACCCGTCATAACGTTTGAAAGACGAAGACCCAAAGTCAAAGGTCTAATAAAATGCGCAATCAATTCAATAACCAGCATTAGAGGAGCCAGCCACCAGATCGGCCCCAAGAAGTGAGCGAAATAGTGCGAACCACCTTGTTTGATGCCGATATAGTTGTATGAAATAAATGAAAACACACCAAATGCAAACGCTGTATTTATATTTTCAGTTGCTGGAGTCATTCCCGGAATAATTCCAATTAGATTATTTAATAAAATAAATCCAAAGATTGCGGAAAAATAAGGAACGTATTTGTAACCATTTTTTCCAATAATTGAAACTGCCAGTTTATGAATGAATTCGACGTTTACCTCTAACAGCCCACGAGCAGAAAATTTTCCCGCGGGAACCAGTGCTTTTTCGCCAGTACCCAACTGTTTCCTAGCAATCAAACCAATTGCTAAACTTGCCACACTGGCAAGCGCCAAAGTAGCAATGTGAGCATTTTCGTGGCCGACGGCATATTGAGTCCAATTAAACGACATTACTGTCCTCTGTTCTTTTCTGGGTTAATTTTGTTATAATTCCCCCGATCATCAAAGCTACTGGATTCATTAAAATGCCCAAAACGAATGCGTTTTGGTTTATCCACTCAGTTTTTGGTATTTGAGAGAAAACTAAAATCAAAATTCCGTATTTAATTACAACAATACTGATAGAGGGGGCAACTCTTTTTTTGTAAAAAATGAACAGCCAAGACACAGTCAAAATCCATAAATTCACCAATGAAATAGCACTTCCAGAAACGATGGAAAGCGCTTGAGCCGACCACATCAGGCATGCAAAAAAACACAACGTTACTTGAACCAATGAAATAATGTAGATGAATCTCAAAGCCATTTCGACCGATTTACCTTAAACAACAAATTTTTCCAAGTGATTTCAGGGTTTTATGCCTCTCTACGCAGCTTAGATTTTTTACTTATTTAAATGCTGTGCGGTGCCCTATTCTGTTGATTCTATCAAAGTAGACGGATTGGCAACTCTTAACTCGTGTGACCTTGAGTAACCAATCACGTTCTATTTTTGTTGTGACTCAGATTTTTGAGCCGATTTTAATAAAAAAACCAAATGCACCATCCAGCCGACAAGAGACAACAAAATTAGCCCCGCAACCCACATTCCTTTAGATGGCCATTTGGAATCCAAGGTGTCACCAATGTATACGCTTAACAGGATTAACCCAATAAGCTCAAAACCTATGCCTGCAAATACAAGATACTTATTCATTTTCTGTGAAGTCCTTTGGCGCCAGGTTGATTTTTAATTCGTTCATTTATTCGTTTTATTCTTAGCTCAATATACTCACTTGAGGTGTGCTTTTCACGAAACGTATATAGGATTTGAATGGCTTCTTTATACTGAAAGTTTTCTTCATAGCAAACAGTCAAAGTCAGGGGAACGTTTTCTTTTTCAGATTTAATCGGAAATTTTTTAATTAGGTCGTTTAAAACTACAATAGCTTTTGCAAAGGCTTTTTGAGCTACAAAAATATTTCCTTGCAGCAAAAGGGTATCAAATAAAATATCGTCTGCAATTTTTAGCCTCACAATTTCATTAATTTCACTGAGTGCTTCTTCAAATTTATTTAAATAATAGCTTGCCCTGGCGACAGCTAATTTGTAAGTGGCAATTTCAAAATCTTTGTCTGACATTTGCAGAAGCTTATAAAATTCAATTATGGATTGCTGATAATTTTGAAGGCTATCAAAAAAAAGATAGGCGATTTCACGTTGCGACTTAATTCTTTCTTCTGGGGTTTCTGAATAAAGCACCACATGTCTGTAAAATCGAATGGCGGTTAGAAAATCTTTTTCCAAATAATGGCTAATGCGAGCGGCTTCCCTGGCAGACCTTAGCGCCCAAACGGATTCTGGCGCGACTTTAATTGAGTTATCAAAATGAACTGTGGCTTCTTTAAATTGTTTGTTTGAAACCTCTTGTTCGCCTCTCTGAAACTCTTTCTTTTCAGGTGGAGAACAAGAGACAGCAAATAAAATAATAATTCCTACACACAGTATTTTAATCATCAACGTCTAGTGTTTGTCTGTGGGTACTGGTTCGCCTTCAACGATTGAATCAATTACCGCAAATCCGGAAACCACTTCATCTTTGTCATCCAAATTAATTAAACGAACCCCTTGAGTATTTCGACCAATCACCGAAATTCCGCCAATGCTCATTCGAATAACCTGACCTTTGTCAGTAGAAATCATCAAATCCTGTGAATCCACTACTTTTTTCGTACCCACCACAAAGCCAACTTTGTCAGTGGTTTTTTGGGTTATTATACCGACGCCACCACGGCCTTGAGTGCGATATTCTTCCATGCTAGTGCGCTTTCCATAACCTTTAGAAGTAACCATTAAAATGGTATCTTTCGAATTTCGTTCTAAAATAGTCATACCGATAACACTGTCATCTTTTTCAAGCGTCATGCCCTTAACTCCGCGAGCACTGCGCCCCATAGAGCGAACATCACTTTCGTCAAATCGAATCGACATGCCTTCTTTGGTTGCTATGAAGATATCACATGTCCCATCAGACATCTGAGCATCAATCACGCCGTCTTCCAAATCTGTCGTAAGCGCAATAATTCCATTATTTCTTGGATTTGAAAAAGCATCCAAAGATGTTTTTTTAATGATTCCTTTTTCCGTCAACATAACTACGTATTTATTTTCAACAAACTCTTCGACTGGCAAAATAGCTCGGACACGTTCATTTGAGTCAATTTGCACTACATTGTGAATCGCCTTGCCTTTTGATGTTCGACTTCCAAGAGGCAATTTGTGAACTTTACACCAATAGACTTTACCTTTATCGGTAAAAACAAGAAGCATAGTTTTAGTCGAAGTAGTAAAAATGTCGGTTACATAGTCTTCTTCGCGGGTTTCCATTCCTTTAGAGCCCTTACCTCCACGCTTTTGTGTTCGGTATTCATCCGTTGGAATTCGCTTTATATAGCCAGTATTGGTAATAGTTACCACGACTTCTTCGTCCGCAATTAAGTCTTCGTCTTCAATGTCAGTTAAATCGCCTGTAAGTTGAGTTCTTCGTTTGTCAGAGTACTTCTTTTTAATTTCTTCAAGCTCGCCAACAATCAATTTGTAGATTTCTTTAACGTCGCCCAAAATAAACTTTAACCACTCGATGTGCTTTAAAAGCTCATTCAATTCATTTTGTATTTTTTCGCGCTCTAAGCCTGTTAATCGTTGCAATCGCATTTCTAAAATTGCCACGGCCTGGCGTTCACTAAATTCAAACTGAGTCATCAATCGCTCTCTTGCCATTGTTGACTCTGATGAACCGCGAATCGTTGCAATAACTGCATCAATCTGATCTAAGGCTTTTTTAAGGCCTTCTAAAATGTGCGCCTTTTCTTGCGCTTTTTTCAAATCAAAAAGACATCGCTTAGTTACTACGTCTCGGCGATGATCAACAAAGGCTTCTAACATTTGTTTTAAATCAAACGTCACGGGTTGGTTTTTACGATCGAGCGCCAGCATAATGATGCCAAAACTGACTTGCATCTGAGTGTATTTAAATAGCCGGTTTAAGATTACGCTCGCGTTTTCACCGCGCTTTAGAACTATCAAAATACGCATGCCTTCGCGCGATGATTCGTCACGAATGTCGGAAATGCCTTCAATTGTTTTTTCACGAACTAGATCCGCAACGCTTTCGATTAATTTGGCCTTGTTAACTTGATAGGGAATTTCAGAAACTATGATTTCTTCGTGGTCTTTTTTAGTGATTATTTCGGCTACTGCTTTGATTGAAATAATTCCGCGACCTTTTTTGTAGGCTTGTATTACGCCTTCGCGGCCGGCTATGACCCCGTAAGTTGGAAAATCAGGTCCAGGAATTTTGGCAATTAAATCATCTATCGAGCAAGTTGGTTCATTGATTAAATGAATGCAGCCGTCGATAACTTCACCCAAATTGTGCGGGGGTATATTTGTAGCCATTCCGACTGCAATTCCAGAAGATCCATTAACTAAAAGATTAGGGAATTTAGCGGGTAGCACTAATGGTATTTCCAAAGAATCATCGTAATTTGGGCCAAAGGGAACTGTTTCTTTATCGATGTCTTCTAAAAGTTCTTCTGCAAGTCTAGTCATTCGAATTTCGGTATATCTCATAGCTGCTGGCGAATCGCCATCAATTGAGCCAAAGTTTCCTTGGCCATCTTCAAGGGGATATCGCAAAGAAAACTCTTGAGCCATTCGGACAATTGAATCGTATACAGCGGTGTCACCATGTGGATGATACTTACCAATTACATCCCCAACAACACGTGCTGATTTTTTATAGGGCTTATCATCAGTATTACTCATTTCATGTTGCGCAAATAAAATTCGCCGATGAACTGGTTTCAATCCATCTCTAACATCTGGCAAAGCCCGGCCCACAATAACCGACATTGAATATTGTAAATAGGCTTCACGCATTTCTTTATTTATATCAATGGTAGAAATCCCTTTTTCCATTTCCATAAAAACCTCTTCCAAGTCTCGCTACAAAGAGACCAATTAATTCCAATTTCGTTTCAAATACTTAACTAAGAACTCGTCACACTTGGTCGCAGCCGTGGCGCGTACTTTGATTCGCGCCTAGACATCTAGGGCTCGCGCTAACAACGCATTATCATGTATGAACTGACGTCTTGGTTCAACTTGCTCGCCCATCAAAATACTAAATGTCTCGTCTGCCGCTACCGCATCGTTAACAGTTACCTGTAACAACCTTCGATTTTCAGGATTTAGAGTTGTTTCCCAGAGCTGTTCTGGATTCATCTCGCCCAGGCCCTTATATCGCTGAATATAGATCCCTTTTTTAGTGGACTCCATCATTTGCTCGTAGAATTCGTTGTAGTTTTCAAATGACAATTCTTCATTGCCAATTTTTACATTGATCGGAAGCATTGAATAACTTTGGATGATCTGCCAAATATTTTTAAGTTCGATTAACAAAGATGATGTTATAAGTTTTAAGGATATTTCCGATATTTTTTTATCGGCATATTTACTTGTCGTCATTTCAAAATACGACTCAGCTTCTGTTGCGCCCTTAACAAGTCGATAGGCCACTTCGGTAATTCCCAACTGGGGGTTGCTAACAGTCCAAGCGCGATAATCATCAAAAAGTTCTGGATATTTACTTAGATCAATCAATTTCTTTTCTACATCTGAAATTTTAGAAACTAAGAAATAAATAAAATCCGGATCATATTTAACCGAGCTTGTTTTTAAAAGCTGATTCAGTTTCTGAATACTCAAGACTAGTTTTTTTAGATCTTCATCACTTAAATTTTTTCCAATTACTTTGAAACCACTTAGGCCAAGATTTAATAAATACTCGGTCAATGCGTTGTCATCTTTCAGATACGTTTCTGATTGTCCTTTTTTAGCGCGATACAAAGAAGGTTGAGCAATGTAAATATAACCATTTTCTAACACTTCAGGCATTTGACGATAAAAGAATGTCAAAAGAAGGGTCCGTATATGCGATCCATCCACATCCGCATCAGTCATAATAATTACTTTGTGGTACCGAATTTTATCCGCGCTGACATTGTCTTTGCCAATCCCAGTTCCCAAAGCTGAAATCATCATTCTGATTTCATCATTTGATAACATTTTATCAAATCTAGCTTTTTCGACGTTTAAAATTTTACCCTTCAATGGCAATACCGCTTGTGTTTTACGATCGCGCGCTTGTTTAGCAGATCCACCGGCAGAATCTCCCTCAACCAGATAGAGTTCACATAAAGCAGGATCTCGCTCTTGGCAATCAGCCATCTTTCCCGGCAAAGAGCCACCATCAAGGGCTGTTTTCCTTCTAGTCAATTCTCGTGCTTTGCGAGCGGCTTCGCGGGCCCGAGCGGCATCTGCACATTTTTGAATGATTTGTTTTGAAACGCCTGGATTGCGATCAAACCAGTCTTTCAATTTTTCATTTACTAGGGTTTCTACAATACCCTTTACTTCTGTATTTCCTAATTTGGTTTTTGTCTGACCTTCAAATTGCGGCTCACGAACTTTTACAGAAACCACCGCAGCAAGGCCTTCTCGAATATCTTCGCCTTCTAGGTTTTCCTTCAAATCTTTTAGAAGATTTTTTTCGGCAGCATAGGCATTTGTTGTTCTAGTTAAGGCCGATCGAAAACCCATTAAATGGGTTCCGCCTTCATGTGTATTGATATTATTACAGTAAGTAAAAACCGATTCCGCATAACTATCATTCCACTGAGCCGCCACTTCAACCTCAACAGTATCCTTTTCACCTTTAAAATAAATAACCTCGTTATGAGCGGGTTTTTTAGATTGGTTCATATAGGCAACAAACTCAGCAATACCTAAAGAGAATTGAAATTCTTGCTTTTTTTGAGTTCGTTCGTCCATTACGGAGATATGAAGTCCAGCATTTAAAAAAGCCAATTCTCTAAAACGATTACACAAATAGGTTGAATCAAAAGTAATCGTAGTGTCTTTAAAAATATCAGTATCGGGTTTAAAGGTAACTTTTGTACCCGTGCGCGTGGTTGGTGCGCCTTTAACTACAGGGGTTTGCGGAGCACCACGTTCATAACGCTGAGACCATACAAATCCATCTCTTGAGCTTTCAACTAAACAAAATGAAGACAATGCATTCACCACCGAGGCGCCTACACCATGAAGTCCGCCTGATACTTTATAAGAACTTCCATCAAATTTTCCACCAGCATGCAAAACAGTATAAACGATCTCTAGAGCTGATTTTCCCGATTTGTGACCAGCGACAGGTACGCCGCGACCATCATCTTCTACTGAAAGTGAACCATCTACGTTCACAGAAACAGAAATCAGTTTACAAAAACCCGCTAAAGCTTCATCAACCGAGTTATCCACGATTTCATACACCAAATGGTGAAATCCACGAAATCCCGTATCACCAATATACATACCTGGTCTTTTTCTAACGGCCTCTAAACCCTCTAGGACTTGAATAGAATCGGCTCCATAGTCCTTGTTTTGTATTTCTTTTTCTTGGCTCATTAAATCCCTTTAGCTAGATATTTTAGTGTTTTAAAATGCTATCTAATAATTCCATTTTCTAAATACTTTATTTTTACATTTTCATCGTTAACAGTTTCGACCGTGTCCAAAGCCATACCCAGCTCCGTGCTCGTAATAAAAATTTGTGTTTTTAGTTTTTTTAAAAACTCAACAAGTCGAAACCTTTTATCACTGTCTAGCTCAGACAAAACATCGTCCAAAAGTAAAATCGGATACGTTCCGTGAACCCTTCGATGATACACTATTTGAGCCATTTTAAAAGACAATATAATAGCTCTTTGCTGCCCCTGCGA